>NZ_JANQDC010000006.1:0-100459 GCF_024723695.1 Campylobacter sp. S4:11
ACAATAAACACAGCTAAAGCTGTAAGATAAAATTTTATGATAATAACAATGGATAGCAACGAACCTACAAAAATAGAAAGCGTAATACTATCTCCCATTTAAACTCCTGTATTATAAAGCACATTATAAGCTTTATCTTTAAAATCAAGTTTAGTGATAAAATCTTTACTATAAAGTTTAAAATCCAAACCATAAGGAGTAAATTTTTGATAATCTTGATAATCTTGATTGTAAAGATAGTATTGTTTAGTTTTTGGGGATTGTAGGATGTCTTTAAAGGTTATTTCAACAAAAGTATCTTGTACTACATCATTATACCTATAAGTTCCCATTTGATATAAAGAACCTTCTATACTAAAACTCTTTTCATTAAAATCCCAAGCCCCAACAGGTTGTCCTAGCTTGATAAAATTTCCATCATCATCAAATTCGTGTCCTTGATCTAAAAAATCAAAGCTATCATAAACATAAACAAGCATTTCATCAACGCGGTATGATATCTTTTCTCTATCTCCTTGAATTTCTTTTTTAATGCTTAATTTTGAAGGAACAAAATTAAAAGAAAATTTACCACTACAAGCATAAAGAGATAGATCTTGCATGAGTTCATCATAAGTTTGCTCTAAAGTCTCATATGTATTATAAGTAAGTCCAAATGGCGATGTCGCAAAAATAAATTTATCAAGTCTAGCATAAGAAAAATCTACCTTAAATTTCTCTGCAATATTTATACCTAAATTTTGCCAAATTTGTCTGAAAAACTCATCATCACCCATACCTATATATTGACAATTTAAAGTATCGAGCTCATAGGGCTTACAGTCTAAAATGCGTTTATAATCTTTTGAAATTTCATCATTTTCTTTAATGATGATATAAGATTCTTCATTTTTATCGCTTCGATTTTCTTTTATATCGATAGCAAAATCAAATTTATATTCTCCTTGAGGTAATTTTTTTAATGTCAAAATATTATGAGTTTTTTGTAAGATTATTTCTATTTGCTTTGTAAAATTTTGAGTGTATATGTCTTCTTTTGTATGAAATTTTTTACTTAGTCTTTTTATTATAGGAAAATGAGAATAAAACTTATCCCAATCTAGCGTAGTGTAAAATTTAATAGAACGCTTTTCTTCTCTTACTTCATTTGTTTTATTATCTACATGGCGTGAAAAACGCTCTGAATTTTGCCTTAGTTTTTTCATCTTTTGAGTTTGTGTGTTGTTTGGATAAGGAGTGTAGTGTAAAATAAGGGGTTCTATACCTTTACTTTGTAAGAAAATTTGTATTTCTTTTAGTCTTTGTTCTGCTTGGGGATTATTAGGTTTATTTTGTTTTACGGGGAGATAATAATTTTGTATTGTATCTATCTTAGGGCTATTTTGCCACAATACTTGAAGCTGATAACTAACAGCCCAACCTAGTGTTGCTATTTCATTATTGCTTTTTTGATAGTATTTAAATTCATTATAACAACACTCTAATTCTGTAGGTAAAACTGTTTCATCATATTGTAAAGTGCTAAAATTTATATCATCAACATAAGTTTGGTTTTTTAAAAATTTATTCATTAATACAACCTGTTAAAATAAGATTTTATCAAAAAAGTTTTTCATTTTTTATTTTATTTATTGCCTTATTATTTTAAAACTTTATTAATAATAATTTTTATTTAATCAGTAAATTAATTTAATACACTCTAGTATATTTATAAAGTTTCATATATTTGGTTTGTTTTTCATGCATTATCAACCTCTTTCTTTTATTTTTTCTTATATTCATCAATGCCATCACAACCTAATGTTCTTCCATATTTAGTAAATATACCTGTATCTAGCCAACCATATGTATAATAACTTTTATATAAAATATTTGTTGCAGTTTCATAATATTGATATTCTACTTTTTGTATCCTTAACCCTATATTGCTCTCAACAAATTTTACTCTTACAACATTGTTTTTACCTTTAACTCTATCATAAATCTCTTGATTATAAATCACTTCTCTATTTTTTAAGTTCCCACACAAACTCTCAAATTCTTTAAAACTACTTTGCCATTCAAGAGGCACAAAAGAGCATCCAAACCAAAGAAGCATAAATAATGGATAAGGTAAAAATAAATAAAACTTTTTAATTTTTTTATCAATATTAAAAAGTTTAAAAACAAGATAAAAAACAAGCTTTAAAAATAAATACACCCATATAGTAGAAAGTATAAATAAGCTAGTCCATCCAAAGAAAAGGAAAGGAAAAAAAGTTAAAAGAGTTAAATAAGTGATATTATAAAAAGTTAAGATAACAAGAAAAAGATAAAACAAAGCTTGTTTTATCTTTCTAAAGAATTGTTTTTTAAATTATTTGATTTTTTTATTGTTAAAATAAAGATGAAGTTTCATGTGTTATTAATCCTATTGTGATTTTACGTCTTTGTTTTATTCTAAGTTTAATATTACATCTATTTGATCTAACTTATTAAGGTTTTTATTTGACAAATTTTGAAAAGGTATAAAAAACATCCATATTTATAAATTATTACAAAATATTTCACAAAAATCATTATTTTACAAAACTATAATTAAATATATAATTTACAAAAAAACCAACAATAAAAACAAGTATTAAACTCATTTTATAACTTGTATACATCCAAAATTACTATTTTTTTATAAGACATAATACAATGGAGTTTTATAATTTAAAACTCTATTTTCTTATAGCTTTTATTTTACCAATATAATTATTCTTATAGGTACCATTCTCATTTTGCTTTAGAGACAATTCTTTATATAGTAATCTTTATCTAAATTTGGGTAAATATTTCTAAGTTTTTTAATTCTAAAGTAATTTTTAAATCATGATGTTTATAAAAAATATAATTTTTTTACTCTACTGATTTATGTTTCATTTCAAAATATAACCATATCCTCTTAATTTAGGAAATCCTTCTATATCTCTAAATAGAATTTATTTACACAAATACTCCTTAGTTAGTTTTATCAATCAATATTCCTTGGTTAAATAAGAGATAGTAGTTTTTATTAGTCAAGAAAGCACAAAATACACTTGAACTTATACGCCATTAAAATTATCACTTTTGTATTTTTTTACTTAATTAACTTGCATTTTTTGCAAATTCAAAATAATACTAAAAAGTATAATAAAAAATTTAAAATTCTTCATTTTACATCTTATGGTTATTCTACAAATTCGCCCTTAGTATTGATAAATTTTATTTCTTGATTTATCAACACTTTAGCTATATTGTTTTCAAAATTCCAAATTTTGTCAAATTGTGGTTCGATAATTTCACCTTTTTCGCTAATAAATCCATATTTATCATTAAATCTAATTTTTACAAAACCATTATTAAATTTTTCATCAATATAATCAAATTTTGGCTCTAAAATAGTACGCAAATTATTATCTAAAAGTCCTATTTTATTATCGAGAACTATTTTATAATAGTTTTTACCAAACTCTTTAAATTCTTCAAATTTAGGTAAAATAAGCCAATTTAAATCCTTATCATAATACCTATTTTGTTGTTTATAGAGGCAATAATAAAATTCTTATATTCTTGTATAAAATCAAAAGATAAATTGGAAGCAACTTTGTTATCTTTCATATTAAAATTTGATATTTACCCTCTTTTTCAACGAGCCAGTATTTATCTGCTAATGTCAAAATATTATTAAAATAATTTTCATAAGCAAAATTGATTTCAAATAAAACATTAGCTTTTTCATCCAAAAAAACCATATCGAGTGCCTTGTTTAAATTTAAAAGGATAATCATCGGTATTTATATAATCAAATTTTGGTTCTAAAATAGTTTTACCTTTTTCATTAATAATACCTATTTTATCTTTTATGCTAATTTTATAAAGCTTATTAGAAAATTTATAAATTGCATCATATTGTGGCTTGATAATAAGTTTACCTTGCATATCCATAATACCATAATATAAGCCATTAGAGATGATAAATCCTATATCTTTATCAAAATATTTTATTAAATAGTTTTGAGGCTTAACAATCCATTTTCTATAATTATCCATAATTCCAAATTTACATTTTTTTCCACTACAAAAAACTTTTGTCCTTTATCTGTGGATACATCTTTATTCACCTCTTTTATTTTTCCAAGTTTGGAATCAGAAGTCGCAAGTGGTTCGATATAAAAAATACTATCAAAATCAAAAGGTAAAACTAAATCACCCTTTGTATTAATAAGTCCAAATTTTTTATTTTTATCAAGTTTGACTTGCGCAAAACCATACTTAAAAGGAGTGACTGTCTCAAATTTAGCCGGGATAACAAACTCTCCTTTTTTATTAATATAACCTACTTTATTTTTATCACTAGCAAAACCAAGATTATTTGAAAAACAAGGTGATATATAATCAAATTTTATAGGTACGATAAGTTGTGCATTTTCATTGATAACTCCATATTTTCCATTTAAGCTGATTCTTTGAGTATTATTATCACAACCATCGATTTTGTCAAATTTTGGATCTAAAATAAAACGATGATTTTTTATATCAAATATGCCTTGTTTGCCTTGTAAAAATACTTGCAAAAGATTGTCGTTAAAAGTATATATATATCATCAAATTTCGGTTCTAATATAAACTGTTTGCTTTTTATATCAAACAATCCTTGTTTTTCTCCAATTGTTACCTGTAAAATATCATTTTGTTATAAGATGATACCTTGTCAAATTTAGGTTCTATAATTATTTGCGTTTCTTTATCAACTAAGCCTATTTTTGAATCTTTTTCCACCATAAATATCTTTTGATTATAACTTTTTTGTATACTATCAAATTGTGGCTCTAAAATCTTACCACTAAAACTTACAATGCCATATTTTTCATTTTTACTAATAAGAATGATATTTTCAAGTTGTTCTATTTTATCAAATTCGGGTTCTATAAAAAAATCCCCTTTTTGTATTAATAAGTCCAAATTTGCCATTTAATCTCACCTCGGCAAATCCATTTGTAAAATCGGATACAAAATTAAATTTAGGCTCTACAAATATTTTGCCTTTTTCATCAACAAAACCCCATTTATCTTTTAGATTAACAGCAGCATGACCATCAAAAAAAACGAACTACAAAATCAAATTTAGGTTCAACTACCATTTTGCCATTTTCATCAATAAAACAACTTTTACCATCAATAACAATCCATTTAAGTTTTTCTTTGTTTGTTGAAATTACATAATCTGCTTTTACACTATGCCACTTATCGCAAAGTGTAAATTTGGGCTCTAAAATCGTTTTTCCATCTAAAGCAATCAAACCGAATTTTTCATCTTTTTTAACCAAGAAAACACTATCACTAAAATAGCTTATATCATCAAATTGTGGTTTTATAATAAAATTTCCATCTTTATTAATAAGACCATATTTTCCATCTTGTACAACCCTTGCAACTCCATTTTTAAAATCTAGAGCTAAATCAAATTGTGGCTCAATTTTAATTACGCCATTTTGATCTTTAAAGCCAAAATGACTGTTATCAATAAATACTTTCCATCCATCCTCTTCATAAAAAATAGGAGTTTTAGCACTATAATTTTTATTTAAAACATAGATTCCACACGCATTTAAAATAATGATAAAAAAAGAGCAGCTAGAATTTGATTTTTTTCATTTTATTCCTTCATAGGCAACACTAATTAAGAAAAGCAAAATTCCAATGATTAAATTAATACTAAAGTATAGGATAAAATTTCTAGTTTCTGGTGTGCGCTCTCCATATTTATTAGTAAATTCATTTGATTTGAAACAATATAAAATCACAAACACGATTATAGGAATAATCAAAATGTATAAAAGCTGCCACCATCCACTAAATCCTATATCATGCAATCTTCTTGCACCTATGGCAAACATAGGCAACAAACTTGCGAGCGAAAAAATATGATCAATGATTGGCAACCACCAAAAAAACGCCAAAGCCACACAAAGACTAACGAGGGTTTGCATGAGCATCGCAGCCCAATAATCACCCCTATTAGTTCGCGTCTTAAAGTCAGTAGCTTGTTTCCAAAAATTCAAATAAAGTTCAAACATTTTAAAATCCTTTTATAAATTTAATAAATAATTCAAAACAAACTGAACAAATTCATCACTATCATTAGGACATACAATTAAATCATAATTTTACCAAAAATATTTAATTCTATGTTTAACTTAAAAATCATTCTATACAAAAAATATAGGATAAATCAAAGCTTTATTATTTAAATTTGCTAAAATATCATTTGTATTTGACTCAAGTCAACCTTTACATTTTTGAGCTATCACATCCATAGCTTCTTGTGAGAGAACAAAATTTGTGTGATAAAGCAAGCAACTACCCATATCAAGTACTTTTAGCACAAGTTTTTTGTTATTAGCATCTTTTGGATTATGTCTTGTATTAGCTAGATCATAAATTTCATACACCATATCTTTACTAAGCTTGTTAATATCAAGTTCTATGATATTTTCTTCAAATTTCATAGGATCTTGGGTAAATTCTTCTTTGTTTTCTTTTTTTACAAAGCTTTTTTTCTTACTAAAAGATTTTAGCTCATTTTCCCTTGCTTCTTCTAGGGTATAAATTTCATTTAAACTAAAACTTAAGTCATTGTCGTTGTTTTTATATCTTAGCAAAAAGGCAAAGGCTTCATCCTTGCTTTCTTTAAAAAGCGCTTCAACTTTCTCTACTTGAGCTTCAAAGATAATCATATCAAAAGTAGAATAAAAGTCTAAAACCACAGCCTTAGCATATCTTTTACCACTTTTACTCATCATTGATTTAAAATCTTCAATCTTTCCTACAACCAAAAGCTCACCCTCTCCTTTGAGTGTTTCAAAGTCCATGCTTTTAAAATACTCTATACCTTCTATTTGACTTGCAAATTTATCTAAAGGATGACCTGATACATAAATTCCTAAGATTTCTTTTTCATAGCCTAGTTTTTCCATTAGTTCAAATTCTATTTTACTATCATGAAGTCCTACTTTGATATCTGCAGCTATTTCTTCTTCTCCAAAAAGCGAAGCAGTAGAGTTTCTTTTAACTTCAGCGATTTTTCTACTTGTTTCTGAAATAAGCTCAAGATTATCCACCAAGCATTTTCTAGTATAGCCAAACTCATCAAAAGCACCTGATTTAGCTAAATTTTCTATAGTTTTTTTATTAATCTTAGTAGGATCAATCGAACTTATAAAATCATCAAAATCACTAAAACCTTCTTCCTTACGAATTGCCATGATATTTTCTATTGCAGGAATTCCCACACTCTTAATCGCTCCAAGTCCATAAATAATAGCCTCAGAACCATCTTCAAGCTTAGTTGCACTAAATTCTCTTTGAGCTTTATTGATATTTGGCGGCAAAAGCTTAATATTCATTCTTTTCATCTCTTCAATGTATTTTGCAACCTTGTCTACATTACTTTCTTCACTTGTTAAAAGTGCAGCCATAAACTCACTAGGATAATAAGTCTTTAAATACGCTGTTTGAAAGGTTATAAGCGCATAGGCAGCCGAGTGAGATTTATTAAAACCATACTCGGCAAATTTCAAAATAAGTTCAAACAAATCATCAGCTTTTTTCTCATCATAACCTTGCTTTTTAGCTCCTTCTAAATACTCTGCTTTAAGATTATCCAAAATTTCTCTTTTTTTCTTACCCATAGCACGGCGCACATTATCAGCCCCGCCCAAAGAAAAACCACCGATTTTTTGCACTATTTGCATAACTTGTTCTTGATAAACTATAACCCCATAAGTGTTTTCAAGTATAGGTTTTAAGTCTTCAAAGGCATAAGTTGCAGCCTTTCTACCATGTTTGATATCGATAAAATCATCCACCATTCCACTATCAAGTGGTCCTGGTCTATATAAAGCTAAAACCGCAATTAAATCTTCAAATCTTTCAGGCTTCAACCTAGCATTCAAACTTTGCATACCACCTGATTCTATTTGGAAAATACCCAAGGTATTACCACTTTGTATGGTTTTATAAACCTTAGGATCGTTCATATCAATCTTTTCCCAAATTACATCTTTACCATAGCGTTTTTTCACTAGCTTAATCGCATTATCAATTACTGTAAGAGTTTTTAAACCCAAAAAGTCAAATTTGATTAAATCCACATCTTCAAGATATTCTTTAGAATACTGCGTTACCAAATGACGCTCATCATTTTTGCTTTGTCTAAAAAGTGGAGCTTTATTCCACAAAGCTTCATTAGATATCACAACTCCGGCTGCGTGCATACCTGCATTTCTATTTAAACCCTCTAATGCCTTGGCAAAGTCCCAAACTTGACGTCCTTTTGGATGAGAATTTACAAATTCAGCGATTTTTGGTTCTTGCTCATAAGCTTTTTCTAAAGTGATTTTTAGCTCTTCAGGAACTAATTTTGCCAAAGCATCTGCATCAGGTATGCTCATATCACAAACCCTAGCTACATCACGGATTACTCCCTTTGCTAAAAGCTTACCAAAGGTAATAACTTGCGCAACCTTTTCAGCTCCGTATTTATCAATAACATAATCAATCACTTCCCCTCTTCTATCTTGACAAAAATCCACGTCAATATCGGGCATTGATACACGCTCAGGATTTAAAAATCTCTCAAAAAGAAGATTATAAGGTATAGGATCTAAATCTGTAATTTTCAAACAATACGAAACCAAACTCCCCGCAGCACTCCCACGCCCTGGTCCAACTGGTATATCTTTTTCCTTGGCTGCGGCGATAAAATCATGAACGATTAGCATATAACCTGAAAATTTCATATTTTTAATAATACTAATTTCCAAATCAAGCCTATCTTTATACTCTTGATGTTTGCTCTCATCGATAAATTGAAGTCTTTCTTCTAAGCCCTTTTTACAAAGATATTCAAAAACTATATCATCATTATCAAAGCTAAATTCTTGATCTTCTTGACTTAAACTTAAGCCATATTTTTTTGCATATTCACGGGTAAATTTAAAATTTGGTGGGGTAGGATCGCCTAGTTTTAATTCTAAATTACATTTATTAGCTATTTCTTGAGTATTTTCAATAGCTTCAGGAATATCAGCAAAAAGTTCACTCATTTGCTCTGGTGTTTTTACATAAAACTCATGCACTTCATGTCTTAAACGCCCTGGATCATCAAGCTTAACCCCCATAGCTATACACATAAACACTTCATGTGCAGCCGCTCTTTCTTTAAAAGTATAGTGCGTATCATTCGTTGCGATGATTTTTATATCAAGCTCTTTAGCAAGTTTGATGATAGAATCATCGATAAATTTTTGATCATCAATACCATGACGCATAATCTCAAGGTAAAAATCATCTCCAAAAACCTTTTTATACCAAAGCGCAGCTTCTTTTGCACCTTCATAACCTTTTGCACCAAATTTTAAATTTCTTTCATTTTTGGTATTTAAATGCCAATTAACCTCACCTTGCAAACACGCAGACGAGCAAATCAAACCCTCGCTATGTGCTTCTAATAGCTTTTTATTAATCCTTGGGTAATAATACAAACCATGTATATAGCTTTGCGAGCTTAAATACATCAAATTTTTATAGCCAATTTCGTTTTTAGCAAATAAACAAATATGAAAGCGTTGTCTTGAGCTTTTATCACTTAAATCATCGTGATTATGCAAATACGCTTCAAGCCCTATGATAGGTTTAATCCCCTCAGCTCTCATTGTTTTATAAAAATCAATAGCCCCAAACATATTTCCATGATCAGTCATAGCAACACTTGTTGCACCTTGAGCTTTTAGCGTTTTAGCAAGCTCTTTGAGTTTATTTGCTCCATCAAGTAAAGAATATTCTGTGTGTAAATGTAAATGTGTAAATTGGCTCATATTTTCCCTTGTATTTTTTTATTATTATAAAAAAAAACCTTAAATTTAAAACTTACAAGCATAAAAAATGTATAATAGCTTACTTTCAAAAAAGGAGTAAAAAATGGAAGTAAAAATTTATTATTGTAATCTTTGAAATTACAAACCACAAGCTGCAAGGGTTGCAGAAGAAATACAAAATGAATTCAAAGATGTGCAAATTTCTACCATAGAAAAAGGTGGTGGTCATTTTATAGTAGAAGTAGATGGTAAAATCATTTACTCTAAAAAAGACTTGTTTAACTGCGAAGTAGATAGATTTCCTCACGAGGGTGAAATCACCAAGCTTATGAAACAAATGTAAGCTAAACCCTCACTAGCGAGGGTTTATTTTGTTAAAGGAACAAGCATACCTTCATAAAGTTTTTGATAAATTTCTTCTGAGCATAAATGCTTAGCAAGTTCCAAACCAAACAAAATAGCCGTAGCAGGCCCAGCTGCTGTGATGACATTTTCATTTACCACAACTGCTTTATTTACTCTTACACCTTCAATACCCACTTCACAACCAGGATAGCAAGAAAACTCTCCATTAATCACCCCTGCTTTAGCTAACACCATAGGTGAAGCACAAATTGCAGCTACGATTTTTTTCTTAGCATGTAAATCTTGTATAATTTTTATGATAATTGAATTGTTTTTTAGATTCATCATACCTTCAAATCCACCTGCCAAAGCGATTGCGTCTAAATTTTCTTGATCAACACTAGCCAAACTCACATCAGCCCTTATGCAAATTCCATTAGCTCCTTGTACTAAAAGCTCATCATCTAGTGAAGCAATAATTACTTCTAAATTTCCACTAGCTTCTCCTGCTCTTTTTAAAACATCAGCTATACCTATAAATTCAGCTTCTTCAAAACCTTTTGCCAAAGGCACTAAAACTTTTTTCATTTTTTCTCCTTTTAATCGATAAATCTTTTATTTAATTCATGAAAATACTCTATGCGTCTATCACGTAAAAACGGCCACCATCTACGCACATTTTCACATCTTTGCATGTCAATTTCAACGATTTTACAAAGCTCTTGTTTATCATCGGCTCTAAAAAGCTCTTCGCCTTGAGCCCCAAAAACAAAAGAATTCCCCCAAAATCTTATGCCTTCTTCCACACCGCTTTCATCTTTTTCAAAACCCACTCTATTAATAGCTACTACAGGCAAGCCATTAGCTATAGCATGGCCTCTTTGTACACCTATCCAAGCTTCAAGCTGTCTTTGTTTTTCTTCTTTTTCATCCTTATTAAACCAACCTATAGCAGTAGGATAAATCAAAATTTGAGCCCCTTTTAAAGCCATTAACCTAGCAGCTTCAGGATACCATTGATCCCAACATATTAAAACCCCAAGTTTTCCAACGCTTGTTTGTATAGGTTCAAAACCCAAATCACCTGGAGTAAAATAAAATTTTTCATAAAAACAAGGATCATCAGGAATGTGCATTTTACGGTATTTACCTGCTATGGAACCATCTTTTTCAAATACCACACTAGTATTATGATAAAGCCCTGCGCTTCTTTTTTCAAATAAAGAAGTTACCAAAACAACTTTATTTTCCCTAGCTACATTAGACCAAAACTTAACATCTTCCTCATAGTCATTGGCTAAATCAAAAAAGTTTGTATTTTCACTTTGGCAAAAATACTGCGTTTGATGAAGTTCTTGCAAGCATACAAGCTCAGCCTTTTCTTTTGCTGCTTGTTTGATAAGTTCGCATGTTTTTTCTATAGTTTTTTCTTTATTTTGTTTAAATTCTTGCTGTATGAGTGCTAATTTCATTTTTACTCCTTTCTTCTTCTGAATCATCATAAGGGTCTAAGTGTATATGAATATTCCAAAAATCATCTTTAAAATGCTCCCTTATACTATCTTCAATCTCATCACCGATTTTATGAGCTTTTAAAAGTGATATTGTAGGTTCAAAAACTAAATGCACACTAACATAAAGTATATCAGGGCTTTTTCTAGTTTTTAAATGATGAAAGCTTTTGACTTCTTTATTTGCATTTATAATTTGCTTAATCACTTCAACTTGTTCTTTATCAATAGCTACATCTAACAAAATTTTAGAACTTTCTTTGATGATTTTAAAAGCTGAAAAAATCGTATATAAACTTATAGCTATACCAAATAAACCATCAATAAAATGATAATTTGTAAAAGCTATAATCACAAGTGCTAAAAGCGTTAGAGCATTAGTTAAAAAGTCTATTTTATAGTGCAAACTATCAGCTTTTATAATCAAGCTTTTTGTTTTTTTAGCAACATAATTTAAAAAAATTACCAAACACAAAGTCACAGCCATAGCAAAAGCCATGACAAAAATTCCAAGATCAAGTTTTTCTACACTTTCTTGATTGTGAATTTTCAAAACACTCTCATAAAAAATATAAACCCCAATCCCACTAATCACAAGACCTTCAAAAAGCCCCATTAAGGCTTCAATTTTACTAAGGCCAAAATTATATTCTTTACTAGATCCTTGAGAGCTTTTTTTCAAAGCTAAAAAATTTAAACCCGAAATCACACAATCAAGTAAAGAATCAATCGCACTAGAAAGCACCGCAACAGAACCTGAAGCTAAACCTACTATAAATTTAACAATAGCTAAAAAAATAGCACATACACTTGCGATGATGGTTGCGCTTTTTTGCAAATTCATCTTTGACCTTCATAGCGGTTTTGACAAGAACAATGCAAAGAACCATTTTGTCTTAAAAACACTCTTGCATCAACCCCTACTACTTTTCTATCTTTACATGCTTTTTGTAAATTTTCTAATACCAAAGCATCATTTTCATCATTATAAGTTGGCACTATCAAGCCACCATTAACAAAAACAAAATTTGCATAAGTAGCACCAAGTCTTTTACCTTCAAAATACAAAGGCTTAGGTAAAGGAAGTTCTAATAAATCAAATCCTGTTTTTTTAAGCTCCTCTTCCATAGCTTTTAAGGGTTTATAATGCTCATCATTTTCATCTTTACACACACAATAAGCAATGGTGTTTTCGTTGATAAATCTTGCTAGAGTATCTATGTGATGATCAGTATCATCGCCTTTAATATAACCATGATTTAACCATATAATTTGATTTAAGCCAAAAATTTCTTTTAACTTAGCTTCAATTTGCTCTTTATTTAAATGTGAATTTCTATTTTCATTTAACAAACAAGCACTCGTTGTAAGCACTACTCCTTGCCCATTAAAATCAATACTCCCACCTTCTAAAATAAAATCAACTTTTTCTAATTTTCCAGATAATTTTTGCGCAAAAAGTTTTGAATTTACCGCATTATCTAAAGTGCTTTGGAATTTATCTCCCCAAGCATTAAAAGTAAAATCAAGCCCTATGAGTTTATCATCTTCACACACATCAATTGCACCAAAATCTCTAATCCAAGTATCATTAGTATCACACTTAAAAAAATCAACGTTTTTTATATGCTTAAATCTTTGAAAATCTTTTTCACTTGGTGCTATAAGTAAAACTTTTTGAAAATCTGCCACAGCTTTAACAAATTCTTCATAGCTTTGCAAAATCTCTTCTAAATAAGGCTTCCAATCGCTATTTTCATGAGGCAAGGAAAATAAAAGTAGCTCTTGTTTTTGCCATTCTGCTATGCTTTTTCTCATTTTGATACCCTTTTTGATAATTAAAAAAGTATTTTAACATTTTTAATGATAGTTTTTTACTCTTTTTTTAAAACCCAAGCAAAATACCATATCGCAAAAGATAAAAGCAAAATCATAAAAAGCTTTTTATCATACACTCCAAATCCTATATAAAGCACAGAATACATAAAACCAAAACTTCCTGCATAAATGCAAATTCTACTCATTAAACCATTTTCCACCGCTCTAAAACATGGACATTTGTGAAAAAATTTCTTTTTTGTTTCTTTGGGTTTAAATAAACTCAAAATCGCACTTAAAATCAGTAAAAAACTTAAAAAATATAAAACCTTATCCATTAGTGAAAATACCTTAACCAAGCAGGAATTACTTCTTGCTCTTCTTTTAAAGTGCTTTCTTCTCCATGTCCTGGAAAAAGCTTAAAATCTTTTTCATAAGCTAAAACTTTAAACAAACTCTCTTTCATCTTAGTTGCATCTGAGTAAGGAAAATCCCATCTACCAATACTACGGTAAAATAAAAAATCTCCACTAAAAAGCACATCTTCACCCACAAGTTCTATCATACAACACCCTGGAGTATGCCCTGGGAAATGATGAAATTTAAACTTAAACTCATCTATACTAAATTCATTTTCATTTTCTATTAACACATCAGCATTTGAATGCTCAAAACCATAATTAAAAGGATCTTTTAACATAAAAGCATCATCTTTATGGATAAAAAGTGGAATTTCATAGGCCATTTTAACTTTAGCATTATCATAAACATGATCATAATGACCATGAGTATTTAAAATAGCTAAAGGTTTGCTTGCGTTTTCTTTGATAAACTCATAAGCATTTTCACCTGGATCGATAATAATTTGCTTATTATTATGATCTATAATATAACAATTTGTTTCATACATTCCACATGGTTGTTTCAAAATACGCATATAAACTTCCTTTTAACTAAATCAAATATAATTTTAAAAAATTAATATTTAAAGATTTTTTATGAATTATACAAAATTACAAGAATTATTGATCAATTTTATAAAAGAACAAGCAAGAGATAAAAATCTCATCTTAGGTTTAAGCGGTGGGATAGATTCAGCTTTAGTAGCTCATCTTTGCAAAAAAGCAGTGGGTGAAAAACTTTTTGTGCTTTTAATGCCTACAAAACATTCTAAAAAAGAAAATTTAGATGATGCGTTAATGCTATGTGATCATTTGCAAATTCATCATAAGATCATTTATATTGATGAAGTACTTTGTGCTTATGAAAAAATTTGTCAAGACTTAAACCATTTACGCTTTGGAAATTTAGCTGCAAGAGTGCGTATGAGCTTGCTTTATGATTATTCAGCTTTACATAATGCTTTAGTGGTAGGCACTTCTAATAAAAGCGAACTTATGCTTGGTTATGGAACTATTTATGGGGATTTAGCTTGTGCTTTTAATCCTTTGGCTACACTTTATAAAAGTGAAGTTTTTGAGCTTGCTAAATTTATGGGTGTGCATGAAAATTTCATACAAAAAGCTCCAAGTGCTGATCTTTGGCCAAATCAAAGCGATGAAAAAGATCTTGGCTATAAATATGAAGTTTTAGATGAAGTTTTAAAAGCTTTAGAAAATAATCAAAGCTTGGAAAAATTTGATGAAAATTTAAAAAATTTAGTCTTAGAGCGTGTGCAAAATAATGCCTTTAAAAGAAAACTTCCAACAACATTAAAGAATACATATGACTTGGCTTGATCGCTATTTTTTTAAACCTAATTTTTTGCAAAAAACTCTAGCCTTTTTGCTTTTGCCTTTTAGCTTTTTATATATGATTATAGCTATTTTAAATACTAAATTTAAAAAAGAACTTGATTTTAATTTACCCATTATAAGCATAGGTAATCTAACCCTAGGAGGCAATGGAAAAACTCCCATTTGTAAAGCCATAGCAGCTGAGTTTGAAAATTGTTTTATTATCTTAAGAGGCTATAAAAGACAAAGTAAAGGCTTAATCATCGTTAAGCATAAAGATGAAATTTTATGCGATATTAAAGAAAGTGGCGATGAAGCTATGGAATATGCACTTACAAAGCACATTAATGGAGTGATAGTAAGCGAAGATAGGGTTAAAGGCATACAAAAAGCTATCGAACTTGGAGCAAAAATCATACTTTTAGATGATGCTTTTTCTAAATTTCATATTAAAAAACTTAATATTTTATTGCAAAGTAAAGATGAGCCATTTTTTGATTTTACTCTACCTAGCGGGGCTTATCGTTTGCCAAAATCTTTTGCTAAAAGGGCTGATTTTATAGCTAAAGAAAATGAAGACTTTGTGCGTTATTCTCATGTAAAAGAAAATCAAAAAGCAGTTTTAATAAGCTCTATTGCAAAACCTTTTAGGTTATATGAGCATTTTATCAAAGCTAGGGCTTGTTATTTTTTTGCCGATCATTATACTTTCAAAAAAGAAGAATTAGAAAAACTTTTAAAAAAACACAATTGTGATACCTTAATGCTAACCTTTAAAGACTATGTGAAAGTAAAAGATTTTGGCTTTAAAACAGAATTAATTCATCTTGATATTATTTTAAAAGATAGCTTTAAGCAAGTTTTGCAAGATTATATTCATCAATTTAACAAAAAGGAAGAAAATGTTACTACACTCAACCCAAGATAAAAACCATCAAGTAAGCTTTTCAAAAGCCTTACTTAGCCCTAGTGCACCTAATAATGCTTTATACGCTCCACTTAATCTACCAAAGCTTGATAATAAAGCATTAAAAAATTTAAACTACAAAGAATTAGCTTTAAAAATTATCGCTGCATTTGAATTTGATTTAGAGCCTGAAGTTTTTGAAAAAGCTTTGAAAACTTACGAGAGTTTTGACGATAAAACCTGCCCTATTAATTTAAGAAAAATTAATGATAAGCTTTATATTAATGAATTATTCCATGGGCCAACAAGAGCTTTTAAAGATATGGCTTTGCAACCTTTTGGCGTGCTTTTAGAATACTTAAAAAAAGATGATGATTTTTTAATCATGTGCGCTACAAGTGGTGATACAGGGCCTGCTACACTAAAAAGCTTTGAAAATAAAAAAGGTATAAAAGTAGTTTGTATTTACCCAAATGAAGGCACAAGTAAAACTCAAGCTTTACAAATGACACACTCAAATGCAAGCAATTTAAAATCCATAGCCATTGAAGGTAATTTTGATGATGCACAAAATGCTCTAAAAACACTTTTAAATGATGAGGATTTTAAAAATACTTTAAAAGAAGAAAAGTTAAGTCTAAGTGCTGCAAATTCAGTTAATTTTGGAAGAATACTTTTTCAAATCATATATCATTACTATGCTAGTTTAAAAATTGACAAAACAATAGATATTATCATTCCAAGTGGAAATTTTGGCGATGCTTTGGGAGCTTATTATGCTAAAAAAATGGGAGCAAATATAGGTAAAATTAAAATTGCTTCCAATTCAAACAATATCTTAAGTGAGTTTTTTAATACAGGCAAATATGATTTAAGAAATAAAAGCTTGCAAAAGACTATTTCCCCTGCTATGGATATACTTATATCATCAAATATAGAACGCTTACTTTTTGATAAATTTAAAGATGAACGCACCAAAGAACTTATGCAGGCTTTAAAGAATGAAAAATATTATGAGCTTAGCCAAAAAGAACTAGAGCTTTTACAAGAAGACTTTGAAGCTGATTTTTGCAATGATGATGAGTGTATGCAATATATCAAACAATACAGCCACTTAGGACTTTTAGATCCTCACACTTGCACTTGCTTTAAAATGCTTGATTCTAACACTACTACGCTTATCACTTCCACAGCACAATGGAGTAAATTTACTCCAAGCATGTATCAAGCAATTTATAGCAAAGAATGCCAAGATGAACAAGCTTGTATGCAAGAACTTGCAAAAGAATTTAAACAAGAAATTCATCCAAATATTGCAAGTTTATTTACAAGCACACAAAAGCAAAATCAAGTTTGCAAACTCAAAAATCTAAAACAAACTATTATAGAATGGATAAAACAATGATAATCATACCAGCAAGATTAAAATCAAGTCGTTTTGAAAATAAAATTTTATGCAAGATTGATAATTTACCTATGTTTATTTATACGGCTAAAAAAATGCAAGAAGTTGATGAAGTGTGTGTGGCGCTTGATGATGAAGAGGTTTTAAAAATAGCACAAAAACACAATATAAAAGCAGTTTTAACAAGTAAAAATCACGAAAGTGGCACTGATAGGATCAATGAAGCTTGTCAAATTTTAAAACTAAATGAAAATGAGTTAATCATTAATGTCCAAGCTGATGAGCCTTTTATAGAAACACAAAATATTAAAGATTTTAAGGAATTTAGCCAAAAAGCTTTTAAAGATGAGCTTTGTTTTATGAGTAGTTGTTATAAAGAAATAGATGCAAAAGCTTGTGATGATCCAAATTTGGTTAAAGTAGTTACTGATAGTAATGATTATGCTTTGTATTTTTCAAGATCTAAAATTCCTTATGAAAGGGCAAACTATAAACAAAATTTTAAAGCCCACCTTGGAATTTATGCATATAGGGTTAAAAATTTACAAGAATTTTGCACTTTGAAAAACTCAGCTTTAGAAGAATGCGAAAAATTAGAACAATTAAGAGCCTTAGAAAATGGCAAAAAAATCAAAATGTTAAAAATACAAAGCCAAAGCATAGGTATAGATACAAAAGAAGATTATGAAAGGGCTTTAGCTAAATTTGGATCATTTTAAAATTTACCAAGCAAACATTAATGATTTAGAAGATGTATTAATATTAGCAAGTTTATTGTTTAACAAACCCATTGTAAAATTAAAGCATGAATTTGAAAATATATTAAAAGATCAAAAATATGCTGTATTTTTACTTAAAATACAGCAATTGTGTATAGGCTTAGCATATGTTAGTATAAGGTATGATTATGTAGAAGGTAGTTCTAGTATTCCAGTAGGATATCTAGAAGGAATTTACATTAGAGAAAATTTCAGAAAAAAATATTATGCGAAAAAACTACTAACATATTGCGAACAATGGATTTTAAATCAAAAAATTAGTGAATTTGCTAGTGATTGCGAATTACAAAATATTGATAGTTTTAATTTCCATATGCAATGTGGCTTCAAAGAAGTTAATAAAATTATTTGTTTTATAAAAAAACTAAATTAAGGAAAAAAATGAAAAAAATTATTTTACTACTTGCATTGTTTTTTACACTCAATGCAAAAGAATTAATTGTAGGTATGGAATTAGCTTATCCTCCTTTTGAAATGAGCGATACTAAAGGTAATCCAAGTGGTATTAGTGTAGAGTTTCTACAAGCCTTTGCCAAAGAAAAAAACTATGATTTAAAAATCCAAAACATAGCTTGGGATGGACTTATACCTGCTTTAAGAACTCAAAAAATAGATCTCATCATGTCTTCTATGAGTATAAGTGAACAAAGAAAAAAAATAATAGATTTTACCTTGCCTTATGCTAAGGCAAATTTAGCGATATTAAGCGCTAAAAAATCAAATATTAATTCCATAGAAGATTTAAATCAAAAAGAAAAAATCCTTGCTTTAAAAAGAGGTTCAAGTGCACATTTATATGCTCAAAAAAATCTTAAAAACGCAAAAATCTTAGTATTTGATAAAGAAAATGCAGCTATTTTAGAAGTCATTCAAGCTAAAGCTGATGCTTTTATTTATGATCAAATGAGCATTTATAAAGCATGGAAAAAACATCCTGAGCAAACAAAAGCTATTTTTACCCCTTTTGAAAAAACACCTGAGCAATGGGCCATAGCTATAAATAAAAACAATACTAAATTAAAAGAAGAACTCAATGAGTTTATTTTAAAATCTAAAGAAAATGGTTTTTTTGATAAACTAAGTCAAAAATATCTCAAAGATATGCAAGAAGTTTTCAAAGAACAAAAGCTTGAGTTTTTCTTTTAAGAAAAACTCTTTTCAAGCTTTCTTGAAAACATAGAAATAGGTAAAGTTAAAATCAAATAACAAAGTGCCAAAGGAATATAAATTTCTAAAGTTGAAAAAGTGAAAGCATTGATTTCTTGAGCATTTTGCGTTAATTCTGAAATAGCTATAACGCTTAAAAGAGAGCTATCTTTGATCAAATTACTAAGTTGTCCACTTAGTGGCGCTAAGATATTTTTTAAAGCTTGAGGAAAAATTACGCTTTTATAAATTTCAAACTCATTCAAACCCAAAGCCTTAGCACTTTCGTATTGCATTTTATCAACACTTAAAATCCCTGCTCTAAATATTTCACAAATATAAGCACTAGTAAATAAAGCTAAAATCAAAACTCCACAAACATAGCGATTATCAAGCCCCAAATTATCTGCAAAAATATAATAAATCAATAAAATTTGCACTAGCAAAGGTGTGCCTCTAATAAGCTCTATAAAAACTCTTGCAAACATATTAAAAAGCACGATTTTACAAAGACTCATATAGCATAAAATCAAAGCAAAAATCATACCTACAATCAAAGATAAAACACTAATAAAAAAACTCGTAAAAAAGCCTTGTATCATTTTATCTTTATATTCATAAATTGCTTTAAAATCAAAATTATAACTAGCGCTTAAAAAAGACAAATAAAAAAATAAAAACAATAAAAAAACCAACAAAAAAGCATTGAATAAAAATACTTTTAGATTAATTTTTTTATGTTCATTAAATTTACTACGTACTATAAAAAGATGACTCAATTCTATCCCTTATTTTTTATCAAATTTTTTAAGTTTTTCATCATTTAAGCTAAGCTCCATTTTGCGAATTTCTTCTTCACCACTACGCACTAATTTTTTATCGTATTTAAAATACTTATTTTTAATTTTATTTGGATATTCCAAAACACTAAGTAAATACTTAAATAAATTAATCCTTGCTTTCTTTTTACTATCTGAATTAATAATCACCCAAGGACATTTTGGTGTATTAGAAGCTAAAAGCATAGAATATTTTGCTAGAGTGTATTTATCCCACAATTCTTGGGATTTTTCATCGACTGGAGATAGTTTATATTGTTTTAGCGGATCTGTTCTTCTTTGTTCAAAACGTCTTTTTTGTTCTTGTTTGGAAACTGAAAAATAAAATTTAAAAAATAAAATTCCACTATCAAGCAACATCTCTTCAAAAGAAGCCACCTCGCGCAAGAATTTTTTATGCTCATTTGGAGTACAAAAGCCCATCACAGGTTCAACACCTGCTCTATTATACCATGATCGATCAAAAATCACTATCTCTCCTGCTGCAGGTAAATGTGTTACATAACGTTGAAAATACCACTGAGTTTTCTCTACATCACTTGGTTTTTCAAGCGCTACCACACGACAACCTCTAGGGTTTAAATGCTCAATTAATCTTTTAATAGCACCACCCTTTCCCGCCGCATCGCGTCCTTCGATTAAAATCAAAACCTTTAAACCCTTATCTTTAACATGATTTTGAAATTTCAAAAGCTCAATTTGTAGCCTTTTAAGCTCGCTTTCATATTCAAGTGTTGATTTTTTTACCTTAATGAGAGTAAATTTGTCCTTGTCCATAACAGGCTCCTTAATTTAGGATAATTATTAACTTAAATTTACCACAAATAAGTAAAATAAAATAAATTTAATTTTTAGTTTCAAGGAGAAAAATGCGTTTTTTAGCGGTATTTTTTATTTTTTTGAATTTAGCTTTTGCTAATAATGGAGTATTATCACTCAATGAAGCTTTTAAACTCAATACTCACAGCAACAATCAAGGAATTTTTTTAAAAATCAATCTCGCAGATAGAATTTATCTTTACAAAGATCAAATCAAAGTAGAATTAGACTCTAACGACATTACTTCTTTATTAAATTTCCCACAAACTCAAACTAGAGAAAACAAAGAAGTAATTTTTAGCCAACTTGAACTTTTCATACCTCAATTATTATTAGATGATTTTATTAAAAACAACAAAGCAAAACTTTCCCTAGCTTATCAGGGTTGCTCAGAAGATGGTTTATGCTATCGTCCTGTATATGTAAATTATGAACTTAATAAACAAAATGAAATTTATACTATAAAATCCGCTAAAGATCAATTTAAAAAGCAAAATGAAGATGAGCAAATTGCTAATGATTTAAGCACGCAAAATATATTTATCACACTTTTAACTTTTTTTGGTTATGGCTTATTATTAGCACTTACTCCTTGTATTTTACCAATGATACCTATTCTTTCTTCATTAATCGCAATGAAACTCAAAAACAAACCATCTAAAAAACATAGCTTTTATTTATCTTTTATCTATGTCTTTTTTATGTCTTTAGCTTATGCTATAGCAGGTGCTTTAGTAGGACTTGCGGGAGCTAATGTACAAGGTTTATTACAACAACCTTGGATTATCATTACTTTTGCGGGTATTTTTGTATTGCTCTCACTTTCCATGTTTGGCCTTTATGAATTACAACTACCACTTAAATTTCAAAATTTTATTAATAAAAAAATAGAAGGCAAAAATGGAGTTTTTGGTATAGCTATCATGGGCTTTTTATCAGCTCTTATTGTAGGACCTTGTGTGGCTGCACCTTTAGCAGGGGCTTTGCTTTATATTACTAATAGTGGTGATGTATTTTTAGGAGGGCTTTCTTTATTTGTGATGAGTTTTGGTATGGGCATACCTTTACTTTTAATAGGACTTGGAGGAAGTTTTTTAAAAAGTGGAGCTTGGATGCTTAAGATAAAGATTTTCTTTGGTTTTATCATGCTCATCATGGCAGTTTGGATGCTAGAAAGAATACTTAGTGCAAATATCATTTTAATGCTTTATGGGGTTATAGGGGTGTTTTTTGCTAGCTTTATGGGTTTATTTGATGAAGCAAAAACTAATTTTGATAAATTTAAAAAAGCAAGTATGATTTTGGTTTTAGCTTATAGTTTAAGTCTGATTTTAGGTGGTTCAATGGGTTCAAAAAGCTTACTAAAACCTCTTGAGTTTAATCTTGCTTCAAAAGAAAATAACTCTAGTTTAAGTTTTAAAACCATTAAAAACTTAAAAGAGCTTAAGCAAGAATTACAAAATTCTACCAAACCAGTCATGCTTGAATTTACAGCCGCTTGGTGTGAAAACTGCAAACTTTTAGAAGAATATACTTTTACAGATACGAAAGTACAAAATTTGCTTGCTAATTACACACTTTTAAAAGCAGATGTAACACATAATAGCCAAGAAGATTTAGCTCTTATGAAAGAATTTGGAGTTTTTGGGCCTCCTGTGATGATATTTTTTAACAAAGGCGAAGAAAAAGGACGCATTATAGGCTATGTAGATGCAAATGAGTTTTTAAGTAAAGTTCCTTAATGAGCTCTATTAAATCTTTACAAATTGGTAAAATCAAAAACTATAATGAATTTCATTCAGCATTTATCAAGGATATTTATTTAAATTCTTTGCAGATTTATATAGATTGTATTCGTGATAATGAAATAGCTGATAAAATCCATCATGGACATTTAGAAAAAGTTGTTTTTGCAAATAGTGTGCAAAACTATACTTTATGGAGTAATTATTTAAATCAATACTTAAATTTTGGAGAAATGGGAGAGAATTTAAGTATTGATGGTTTAAATGAAAATAATGTTTGTTGCGGAGATATACATGAAATAGGAACTTGTATTTTACAAGTAAGTCAACCGCGCAAACCTTGTTTTAAAATTTCTAGCATACACAATCACTTAAATTTCACTCAAGAAATTTTCAAAAGTGGAAGAACTGGATGGTATTATAGAGTCTTAAAAGAAGGTATAATAAACAAAAATGACAAAATCAAAATCTTACAAAAAGATGAAACTAATTTAAGTATTATGGAATTAAATCAATTATTTTTTAATCCTCTTAAAAATTCAAATTCTTTAGAAAAATTAGAAAAAATTTCCACCCTAGCAAAAGGATGGAAAGAAAGCATTCAGGCTAGATTAAATCATACTTATGATAATTCTTATATGTTTATTTAAAAAATCCTTTTATCCCTATAAGCTGATATTGCCATAGTTTTTCTATAAAAATTTTAAGTTTTATTGCCAAAAGACCACTAATTGGTTTATGTAAAACCGTTCCAACTGCATAATCCTTTCCGATTGAACAAACGGTATTTCCACTTATAAAAGAAAATTCTTGTTTAAAATCTTTCTCATCAATCATAGCCATTAAAGCTTTAGCTACATAAGCTCCTTCTCTTAATGCAAGCTGGGCTGTTGGAGGATAAGGGGTATTGGTTTTAGGATTTTTAAATAAACTATTATCACCTATAAAAAAGTATCTTGACGCATTTTCAACATTTAATGGATGCATGAAAGCATCTACTTCTACACGCGATCTTGTGCTTGAAAAATCTGAGCTATTTTCTATAACACTACTGCCTCTAACCCCTGCAGTCCAAATAATAGTATTAGCTTTAACAAATTCTCCTCCATCAAGTCTTATACCATTTTTTTCACATTCTGTTATTTTAGATTTTTCATATACTTTCACACCAAGTGCTTCTAGCCTTTGCCTTGCTTTTAAAGCCAAACTTTTATCAAACATAGGTAAAATTTGATCCATAGCTTCAATAATAGAAAGTTCTAATTTTTCATAAGCAATTTGCTCTTTTTGGCAAAAGAATTTAAGCTCTTTAGCTAAAGAAGCTACAAATTCAACACCGCTTAAGCCCCCACCACAAACTGTGATTTTTAAATCATCTTCATTTTGGGTGGTTTTGTAATTTTTTATTTTCTCATATATTATTTCATTAATTTTTAAAGCATTTTCATAATTGTCTATACTCAAAGCATATTCTTGCATACCTTTAATACCAAAAGTTTCTTTAGCAAAACCAAGTCCACATACTAAAATATCAAAGTCAAATTCATTATTTTTAGTAAAAACTTTGTCTTTAGAAATTTTTAAAACTTCATCTTGGATAAAGTTGATTTTTGGATTTAATAAAGGCAAAAGATCATATTTTGAACTATAAATATCTTCATTGGAAGCTACTTTGTGTAGTAAAATAGTATGATAATGATAAGAATTGTTATTAATCAAACTCACTTGTGCTTTTTCAAAAAACTCATCAGGTAAAGCTTTTATAGCCGATAAAGTAGCATATCCTGCACCTAAAAACAAAATTTTCTTTTTTTGCATGGATTTTCCTTTAATTTGATAAAAAAATAAATAAAAATTTGGCATAATGGTATTATTTTTTATCTTAAAATATTTTTTATTTAAATTTGACAAGGAAAAAGTATGCAAAGACAAACTTGGAGCAATACGCTAACTTATATCCTTACAGTAGCAGGAGCGACTATTGGTTTTGGAGCCACTTGGCGTTTTCCATATTTAGTAGGTGAAAATGGAGGCGGTGCTTATGTTTTGGCCTTTTGTATAGCTATGATTTTTATAGGAATTCCTGTGATTTTGGTCGAAAATGTCATAGGAAGACGCAGAATGCTAAATTCAGTCGATGCTTTTGGCGGAAAAACAAGCGATGGAGTTACAATATCTAATTCTTGGCAAGGTGTTGGCTATATGGGACTTTTGGGAAGTTTTGGAATCATGGCTTATTATATGGTAATAGGCGGATGGGTTTTAGCTTATATTTTTAAAATTATCATAGGTGATTTTAATCTTTCAAGTCCCATTAACGCTCAATATACAAGCGAATTTTATAACTCAACCATAGAAAATAATCCTTTATTAATAGGAATTTTTACTACTATATTTGTGATAATTAATTGGATTATCTTAAAAAAAGGTGTGATTGATGGCATAGAAAAATCAGTAAAATACCTTATGCCATTTTTGTTTATCTGCCTTTTGGTTGTTGTTGCACGCAATTTAACTCTTGAAGGAGCAAGTGAGGGCGTGAAATTTTACCTTACTCCTGATCTTTCCAAAATCACTCCTAAATTATTTATAGATGTTTTAGGACAAGTATTTTTTGCCCTATCTTTAGGCTTTGGGGTAATGATAACCTTATCATCTCACCTTAAAAAAAATGAGAATTTAATCAAAACTTCTGTTTATACAGGAATTTTAAATACCCTCATAGCAGTACTTGCTGGTTTTATGATTTTCCCTGCTTTATTTAGCGTAGGTTTAACCCCTGATAGTGGGCCATCTTTGGTTTTTAAAACCCTACCTGTTGCATTTTCACATATACCTTTTGGAAGTATAATTTGCGTGTTTTTCTTTTTGCTTTTAATCATCGCTGCACTTACCACAAGCTTACCAATTTATCAAGTAATCATCAGTGTTTTAGAAGAAAAATTTAAACTAGCTAAAAATACCGCTATCAATCTAACACTTGGAAGTATTTTTGTCTTGGGAAATTTACCATGTATACTTACTTATGGTCCTTTAAAAGATATTACTATCATCAAAGAAAAAAATATTTTTGATAGCTTTGATTTTATTAGTGGAAATATATTCTTTGTTTTAACCGCATTCTTTTGTTGTCTATATGTAGGTTGGGTGCTTAAAAAAGATGCTATTTATGAACTTTCTAATCAAAATACCCTAAAAGGAAGTATTTTTAAACTATGGTATTATTATGTTAAATTTATTATACCTTTGATTATCTTAGTGATTTTTTATTTTGGCATTTTTTAGTTTATATTCATAACGCTTTAACATGCTTATATTTCCTTCAAGGCCTCCTTGATGGATATATAAGATTTTTCCACCAAGTTGCTCTTTATGAGCTAATAAAGTTTTAAAACCCACCATATCATAAAGCAGATCAAACTCCACCCCACATTCTTTTTTTAAATCTTGATAAAGCTCATAAAATTCCAAATAAGGCTTAGCAAAATGATATTTTTTAGGTGGGTTTAATATGGCTAAATTATTAAAATCATAATTTGGTTCTAAGCTTAAAATTTGCCCTTTTAAATACGCACTATCTCCCACACAAGCACATGTAAAAACTTTAAATTTACTATGTTTAGCCAAAAAAGCTGCAGAAGTTCCTGTGCCTGAGGGTAAAAAAATACTTACATTTTCACCCAACTGCTTACTAAACTCTAAGGCTAGTTGTTGGTATCCAAATTCAGCTTCTTTTATAGCCACACCCTCTTCTATAAAAATATCATTATCTTTTTTTAAAGCTAAAGCTTGCAATCTTCTTGTAGGATAATTTGTATTTTCTATCAACTCCACATTATGTTTTAATGCAAAATCTAAATTTCCATGGGGATTTTCTTTTAAAAAAGAACTCATTTTTTCACAAACAAAAATAAGTGAAAAATCATTTTCGTAACAAAACTTAGCTAAAGCAACTAAAGCATTACTTTGAGAAGAACCAAAAGAAATAAATCTTTGTCCTTTTTTAAATAAATGTTTGTTTTTTTCAAATAAGGCTAGTTTTCTAGCCTTATTTCCATTGATATAACCTAATAAATCATCTCTTTTGAGTAAAAATTCAAAATCTTTGTATTTTAAAACATCGATTCTACTTGCTTTCAAGGTATTTTTCAACCTTTTCTAAAGCATTATTTGTATTGATATTAAACTTAATCTCTATTCTACGGCTTGCTTCTTTATCTTCTTTACCATCTTTCATAATCACATCAGAATAAGACCTACCACTTGCCATTAAAAGTTTTTGCAATCTTGGATCTTTGTAAAATGAATGTATAAAACTCATCACAGCATAAGCTCTTTTTTGTGATAAATCAAGATTATATATATAAGAACCTGCACTATCTGTATGGCCTTCTATAACTATATTTTCTATGCTATTTAAGATATTTTCATCTTTTAAAATATTGTCAAAATACTGCGTTAAAATCGCTTTCAAATTTTCTTTTGCATGTGCTTTTAGCGTAAAAGAATTTGTATCAAAAAGCACTTCAGAAGGTAAAACTATTGCCCCTGTATTAGAATCTAAAGTAATATTAGTGTCAAATTTAGCTTGAAGATTTTTAATGGTATTTTCTTTGATTAAACCTAGTTCTTTGATTTTACTTTTTGCCTCATCAAAATTACGCTCTAATTCTTTGATTTCTTCATCTTTTTTGTTTAATCTCTCAAGCAAAGCAAAAATTTGCTGATCTTTTTCATCCAAACTTGAATTTAAATCTTGATTAAGTTTAGTAATATTAGCCTCTAAAGCCTGTTTTTGCTTATTAACATCATCAAGCGTACTTGAAGTATTATTTAATTTTTGACTAAGATTTTTTAAAATATCTTCTTTTTGGTTTAATTCCTCTTTGTTTTCTCTTAAACGCTCTTCTTGCTTTTGTAGATTTTCTTTTATGATTTGCAAATCACTTTGAGTTAAAACATACTTAACAACTATAGCTCCAATAAGCAAAATAAATATAAAAAGCAAACCTGCCATTAAATCTGCATAAGCTATCCAAAAATTATTTTCTTCATTATTAGAATTATTTTTTATCATCTATTTTTTCATCTTCTTTTTGATTTTCAAGCTTTGCAATAACTTGTGTGGTTTGCTCATCTAATTCTTTGCTTTCTTCTTTAAATTCTTGCATTAGTGAAATTTTTTCATCAATATTTTTTTCATCTTCATAAGCTTCTTTAAAAGTATGCATACCCTCTATAATACTTGCCCTAAAGCCTTCAAAAAGCTTAGTTTGATTATCGAGCATAAGATTTTGATATTTTTCAATATTATTTGAAAAATTATTCACCTTTTCATCTAAAGCACTCACGCTTTTATCTAAATGCACAATCTTATCTGAGCTCACATCCAAAAGTCTATTGTATTGCTCTGAAATTCTTAAAGTTAAATCTTTTATATTTGAATTTAGCATATTTACCGCATTTGCAATCTCACTGTAAGTTTTAACTATATCTTTTTGCTCTCTTTGGGTTTTAGATAAATCGCTCATAGTTTGTTTTACATGCTCACTGCTTAATCTTACAGCTTTTTCCTCAGCATTTACAAGCTCATGAAAAACTTTGAATTTTCTATCTATTGTATTATCTAATTCTTTAAAAAATTCCTCATTACTCACATGCTCAAAAATCGTGCCTATTTTTTCAAAATGTTGCAAACTTTCTTGAAGGTATTTTCTATCAATTTCTTCTTTAGACCAGAAAAAATCGCTTGTTGCATTTTTTTGACGATTTAGAAGTTTTTGGAACTTACTACTGCCGTATTTTTCAAAAAATATCCACCAAAGTGCTAAAAAAATTCCATAAATTGATACATAAAAGGCTGTTCCTACTCCATTTAATAAAACTGAAATTTCTTGTTCTAAACCTGCTGTGTCGCTTGAATTAAAATTTGGCATAGACATGGCTATACTTATAAAAGTTCCTAAAATACCAAGCATAGGAAAAATAGCTGCACCCACAGAAGCAAAATTTTCATTTCTCAAATCTTTCACATAAGCATAAGCAAAATCATCAAAACTAGCATTTGACTTTGTTTCTTTACCTATAACTAAAAAATGCTTCATAATATAGCGTTTTAATATAAGCTTAAATTCATCTTTTTGTTGCTCAAAAATACTTGAAGCATAATCAGCACTGTGTCTAGCAAAAATCAAAGCCACCAAAAAGATAATCCCTATCATTACAACACTATGTAATTCTACTTTAAAATCAATTTTTCCAAAATATCCTAAAAGCACTAAAATATACAATATAGCAGGGATAAAAATAATCTTTAAATAAGCAACAATCCCTGTACTACCTTTTCCCTCAGGTAATACAAGATCAGAAAAATCATCAGTTGTTTTAACTTCCATTTTATAAACCTTTGTTAATTTTACTCTAAAAATTTAAAATCTTCACAGGAAAATCAACTAAGAGTTATAAAACTCTTAGTTTCTATCGATACAATTTAAATCGCTAAAAGCACACTCTAAGCGTTTAATCATACTCTCTTCGCCCGCTCTAAGCCATACTCTTGGATCATAATATTTTTTATTTGGCTTATCTTCTCCATCTGGATTACCAATTTGTCCTTGCAAATAAGCTTTATTTTTTAGTTCATACTCTCTAACACCATCCCAAAAAGCCCATTGTGTATCTGTATCAATATTCATTTTTATCACACCATAGCTAAGTGCTGCTTTGATATCTTCTATATCACTACCACTGCCACCATGGAAAACAAAATTGATTGGTTTTTCTTCGCCAAGATTGAATTTTTCTTTTACATAATTTTGAGAGTTTTTAAGAATTTCAGGTCTTAAAATCACATTTCCTGGTTTATATACTCCATGTACATTACCAAAGCTAGCTGCAATTGAAAATCTATCACTAATTTTAGAAAGTCTCTCATAAGCTAATGCTACATCTTCAGGCTGAGTGTATAATTTTGCATTATCGATATTAGTATTATCCACTCCATCTTCTTCACCGCCTGTACATCCTAACTCAAGCTCTAAAGAAATTCCAAGTTCAGACATTTGTTTTAAATAATTTTCACAAGTGCCTAGATTGCTTTCTAAATCCTCTTCACTTAAATCAATCATATGAGAGCTAAACAAAGGTTTGCCTGTTTCTTTTTTAAACTCAATATTTGCTTCAATCAAAGCATCAATCCAAGGAAGTAGTTTTCTAGCAGCATGATCTGTGTGTAAAATTACCGGAACTCCATAAGCTTTTGCCATTAAATGCACATGTCTTGCACCACTTATAGCGCCAAGTACATCAGCTTTTGGACAAGTTTTTCCTGCTACAAATTTAGCTCCACCATTTGAAAATTGAATAATCACAGGTGAATTAACTTTTTTAGCACTTTCTAAAACCGCATTGATAGAATTTGTCCCTACGACATTTACCGCAGGGATGGCAAATCCTTCTTTTTTTGCATGATTATATACGATATTTAGATCATCACCACTTAAAACACCTGGCTTAACAAGATCTAGTACACCCATTATTTGTATTCCACTTTTGCTTTTTGAAGAAGTTCTTGAGCTTTTTTATTCATAAGTTCTTTAAATTCTTCCATTTTGATATTGCTTTCAATACCTGCTTTTACTTCATTATAGCTCATAGTACTTTTTGCTCTAGCATCTTCTTTTAGGATAATATGATATCCAAAATCACTCTTTACAGGTGTTTTAGAAATAGTACCTTTTTTCATAGAAAAAGCTGCATCAGCAAATGGTTTTACCATAGTTGATTCAGCAAACCAACCAAGATCACCACCTTGAGCTGAAGAGCCTTTATCAATTGATTTTTCTTTTGCAAGTTGAGCAAATTTATCATTTAAAGCTTTTCCACTTAATTTACTAAGCTCAGCAATAATATCTTTAGCTTCTTTTTCACTAGTTACTAAAATATGTTTAGCTTTTACTTGAGCTGGTTTAGTAAATTTATCTTTATTTGCTTCATAGAATTTTTTAGCTTTAGCATCATTGTTTTTAATTGAATCAAAAATTTTCTTTTGATAGATATTTACCAAAATAGCTTCTTTAGCACGCTCTAATTCTTCTTTATATGAAGGATCATTTTCTATTTTTTGAGCTTTAGCATCTTTTAATACAAGTTGTTGAATGATATATTGATCAATAATTGCTTTTTTTTGTTCAGCCGGCAAATCAGTGATTTTAGCACCTCTTAACATAGGAGCAAAAAACTCATTTACCTCTGTATCACTAATATTGTTTCCATCAAGGGTTGCAACCACCGCAGCATTTAAACTTAAACCTGTTAATAAAGCCACAGCAACTAAAGAAATTTTTTTCATTGTTTTTCCTTTGAAATAGTTTTGTTGATTTTATTATATCTAAACTTTATTTAAAGCCGATTAACATACAATAAGTTTATGAAAAGAAATTTAGAAATTAAAAAATTGTTTTTAGAGCATTTTGGACAAGCAAAAACAGAATTAGTTTTTAGCAATGCTTACGAGCTTATAGTTTGTGTTATGCTTTCAGCACAATGTACTGACAAAAGGGTCAATCTCATCACGCCGGCTTTATTTAAAGCTTATCCTAGCGTGCAAGATTTAGCTAAAGCAAATTTATCATCTTTAAAGCTTTTGATTAATTCTTGCTCATTTTATAATAATAAAGCACAAAATTTAATCAAAATGGCTCAAGCAGTTTGCGAGCAATTTAATGGTGAAATTCCAATGGACGAGCAAGATTTAAAAACTCTAGCAGGAGTAGGACAAAAAACTGCACATGTGGTGATGATAGAATGGTGTGGGGCTAATTGTATGGCTGTAGATACCCATGTATTTAGAGTTTCTCACAGACTTAATCTTAGCAAAGCTAAAACTCCTGAAGAAACAGAAAAAGACTTAACTAAAATTTTTAAAGATAATCTAAACTATCTTCATCAAGCTATGGTGCTTTTTGGACGCTATACATGCAAGGCTAAAAATCCTTTATGTAAAGAGTGTTTTTTAAATCATTTATGTAAGAGTAAAGATAAAAAAATTTAATCTAGCACCAATTTAGTGCTAGATGATTTTAATGAAAGAATGGTAGATACAAGAAAGCATTAATCACTAAGGCATTTACTATATCTATGAAAAATGCGCCTACTAAAGGTACAATAATAAATGCCATATGGCTCATACCATAGTGATTTGTTACAGTTTGCATATTGACCATAGCTGTTGGAGTAGCACCTAAACCAAAACCACAATGACCTGCTGCTAAAACCGCTGCATCATAGTCTTTTCCACATACTCTAAAGGTTACAAATATAGCAAAAGCAGCCATCATAGCAACTTGCACTATTAAAATTACCAACATCGGCAGTGCAAGGGTTACTAGATCCCAAAGGTTAATAGTCATTAACGCTAAAGCTAGAAATAAAGATAAGCTTACATTACCTAAAACTGAAACTTCTCTATCAAACACATGGTGAATTTTTGTAGCTGATAAAACATTTCTTAAAACAACACCTACAAAAAGACAATACACGAAAGTTGGCAAAGTAAAACCTGTATTTGTTTTAATATAAGTAGATAAAGCATTACCTATTAATAAACATAAAGCAATTAATGCTAAAGACTCTATAAAAGAAGATGGAGTGATCAATCTTTCTTTTTCTGGAGATTGGAAATTTAAAATCGCATCTTTATCATCATTTTGTTTTGGAACCACTAGTTTATATTTATTGACTAAATATCTTGCAACAGGACCACCTATAATACCACCTGAAATAAGTCCAAAAGTTGCACAAGCAATAGCAACAGTAGTTGCACTAGAATATAAATAAGGTTCTTTGATAAATTCAGCTGCCCAAGCTGCACCTGTACCATGACCACCACTCATTGTAACAGAACCTGCTATAAGCCCCATAAGTGGATTTTGTCCCATAGCACTTGCCACACCTATACCAACTATATTTTGTGCAAAAAGTAAACCTACAACTACTACTAAAAAAATTGCTAACTTTTTACCACCTTTTTTAAGTGAAGCAAAATCAGCCAACAAACCAATACTTGAGAAAAATGCAAGCATTAGTGGATCTTTCATAGATTCATCAAATTTAATATTTAATGAAAAAGAACTATGTAAGATTAAAAGAATAATCGCAGCTATTCCACCACCAACAACTGGTTCAGGGATATTATAATCACGAAGAAATTTTACCCTTTTAATGACAAAAACGCCTAGAAGCAATACTATAACCATAGTAACTAGCGTTGCATAAAAATCAAATTTCATACCTCTCCTTTGTTTGATTTATTTCTCAATTGTATTCTAAATGACTTTAAAACAACGCAATTAAATACCACTCTTTACTTAAATATTACAAAATGAAACATTTTTAAGTCTATTTTACTCTGAAATCAAGACTATATTATGATACAAATTAATATTTTTAAGCAAAGATAGTTTTGCTCTATTAAGCTCTTGAAGTGAATTAATAAGCAAAGCATCTGCATCAAGATAATCTTTTAGCTCATTACGCCCTAATTCGTATTTTTCAAAATATAATTGTGTAATTTTTGCTTGATTAATATTAATGTCTTTTACTAAATTTAACAAATCATTATAGTATTTATCATTTTCATAACAAAGCTTAAACTCATGAATAGCTCTTTGCAATGTATCCTTATACTCATATAAGCGTGCTTGGTATGCAAATTCAGAAATTTTTACATTTTGTCTTACTCTATAAAAGTCCAAAAATGGTAAATCAATAACAACATTTCCACCTAAGATTAAAAATTTAAAACTCTCATCAAAATTTTTATCACTCCCATCTAAATTTCCCAATATTTTTATGCTAGGTAAAATGCTTTTTTGCACACTTGTATAATCTTTATAAGAAGCCATAAGTTGATTTAGTTTTGCTTGAACTTGTGGTCTATAAGCAAGTATTTTTAGCTCTATATCAAAATTAATTTTTTGCAATGAAAAATCTTCAAGAGTATAATTTAGCATTTTATTAATCAAAAACTCATCATCTTTACCTAACAAATCTTTTATATTTTTAAGTGTTAAGTCTTTATTTTGCAAATTTGTAATGATGTTTTGTTTAGTATTTAATAAAGACTTTTTGATATTTAAAAGATCAATATACTCAACCTTGCCATAATCAAATTTAGTAGTATAAATTTCTAGCATTTGCTCAAGATTTTTTAAATGATTATTTAGTAAGCGATCTACATCATTAAAATAAATCAATTCAAAAATACTATTAATTGCTAAATTAATCGTATCAAGCTCTAAAGAGCGTAACTCATATTCACTTGCTTTTGCTAAAAATTCAGAACTAGCAACTTGATCTGAAATTTTTCCATATATATCAAGCTCATAATTTAATATAATGCCATTTGAAAAACTATGCATTTCTGTGCCATTGTTTAAATTTTTTCTTATATTTGCACCTAAATTTCCACTCAAAGTAGGATAAAGATCTAAATTTAAAAGCTTATATCTAGCTAAAGTGCTTAAAAAATTAACTCTTGCTACATTTAAATCTTTGTTATTATCAATAATAGCTTTTAAGATATTATTTAAATCTTGATTATTATATTTTTCCCACCAAGCCTTACTTGCGTTAAAATCTTCAAAATATTCTTTTTTTATTTGCTCTTGAAATACTTGCTCTAATTTTACTCCTACGCAAGCATTTAAAAAAAAGGCTATAAAAAATAATAAAAATATTCTCATCTCACTCCTTTGATAAAGCACTAATAGGATTTAAATTTGCTGCATTTTTTGCTGGGAAAAATCCAAAAACCACTCCGATTAAAACTGAACTTAAAAGCCCTAAAAATACTGAATTTAACGAAAGTATCATTGTAAAACCAAAATTTAAAGAATTAAATACTTCAATAATGATAAAAGAAAGCATTACTCCAAAAATAGCCCCTAAAGAACAAATCAATACAGCTTCTATTAAAAACTGCATTAAAATATCTTCTTTTCTAGCCCCAATAGCCATTCTAACTCCAATTTCCCTTGTACGCTCACTTACTGAAACAAGCATGATATTCATCACACCAATACCGCCTACTATCAAAGATACCACTGCAATAGAGGAAATAAGTAAAGTTAAAGTAGCAGTATTTTCCTCAATAGCATTTTTAATCGCGTCAGAATTTATAGTGAAAAAATCTTTTTTTCCGCGTTTAATTTCTAAAATTTTTACCATAGCCTCTTCAGCTAAAGCAGGATTTACCTCATCTTTTACCTTAGTTACTATAGCTCTTATTTGCTTATCTCCTGTGATTTTATTCATCAAAGTAGAATAAGGAGTATAAATTTTAATAGTATTTTCATCAGCCCTAAAGCCTTTATTGTCTCTTTCTTTTTTTAAAACACCAACTATGGTTAAAGGTTGCTTGTTAAAAATCACACTTTTACCTAAAACATCTTTAGCACTGATATTATCAAATAAAATTCTCAAAGCATTTTCATCTATAATGCAAATATTAGTATTATCTTTTATATCTTCATTATTAATAAATCTACCATCTACCATCACAAAACCTCTAAGTCTTAGATGATTTGGCCCTACTCCATAAATTCTAGCCTGCAAAGAATTATTCTTATAAGTTACAACCCCCACTTTACCTACATCAGCTTCCACTGCTTCTAAATAAGGCAAAGAACTTAAGGTTTTTAAATCACTTAAATTTAGCCTTGTTCTACCTGATCGAATATCCCCCAAGCCACGCCCTGAAACAACTTCTATGGTATTAGTTCCAATGGAGCTAATAGAAGCAAGTATGTTTTGTTGGGCTCCAAGCCCTAAAGCAACCACGCAAACTACTGAAGCTATACCTATGATAATACCAAGCATGGTAAGCAAAGAACGCAGCTTGTGTGCTACAATGGAAGCTACGGACATTTTCAAACTTTCAAAAAGCTGATTTTTAAGCAAATTAAAGCTTTTTTTCTCTTTTGGCATTAACTTAGCTTTTATTTCGTCTGCTTTTTTTACACCATTATCGCTTATAATCTTACCATCTTTAATTTCAATAACTCTTTTTGCTCTAGCAGCTATTTCTCTATCATGAGTGACTAAAACTACAGTGTGTCCTTGCTCGTTTAGTTTATTTAAAATTTCTAAAACTATCTTACCGCTTTTAGAATCAAGTGCACCCGTTGGCTCATCTGCTAAAATAAGCTCACCACCATTCATCAAAGCTCTTGCTATAGAAACTCTTTGCTGTTGCCCGCCACTTAGTTCATTTGGCTTTGATAATTCTTTATGATCAAGCTCTAAAAAAGAAAGTAGTTCCTTAGCCTTTTGCGATCTTTCATGTTTGTTTTTACCTGCATAAACAGCAGGTAAGGCTACATTATCTTTAGCATTTAAAAGACTAAGTAAATTATATCTTTGAAAAATAAAACCTATTTTTTCGCGTCTAATTCTTGCTTTTTCATCTTTGCTTAAATTAGTTACTTCATATGCATCTAAAAAGTATTTTCCACTACTTGGTTCATCAAGTGTTCCTATAATATTTAAAAGAGAGGTTTTACCACTACCTGATTGTCCTATAATGGCTACAAATTCTCCTTTTTGAATATAAAGATTAATATTTTCTAAAATAGTTGTATTATTAATCTTTTTTTGTATATTTTCTAAGCATATCATTTTTTATTTTTACCTATGATAACTAAATCACCCTCATTAATACCATCTAAAATTTGAGTATTTAAACTATCTTTAATACCTAATTTAACAGGTGTTTTCACACTTATATTATTGGCTTTTAAAATTTCTACATAATAACCACTTGTATCGCTTTTTATAGCTAAAGTTGGTATAACTAAAGTATTATTTTCTGTTTTAATCGCAATTTCATTTTCTGTACTCATACCTATACGTAAAAAATTATTATCATTTTTTACAAAAACCCTTGCATAATAATACACAGCACTAGCGCTAGTACTTGAGTTTGAGTTTAAATTTGTATTACTTGTTGCATCACTTATAGTAGTATTTGCTGGATCTATGCTTGAAATAGTTGCTTCGTATTTTTTATCAGGTTCATTTAAAATGCTAAATTTAACCTTTTTTCCAATACTGATTTTATTAATATCAGCTTCAGCTATTTGCATACGAATTTCCATTTCACTTAAATCAGCCAAACGCACTATACTTGGTGTATTTTGGTTTGCATTTACAGTTTGTCCCTCTTCAACCGCTACATTAATAATCTCACCCTTACTAGGTGCAGTTATAGTAGTATAAGCTAAATCTTTTTGAGCATTTTTTAAAGAAATTTCAAGTTGAGTAGTTTGAGCTTTTAAATCAGCCACATTTGCCCTTAGGGCATAAAAAGTATTTTTAAGATTTTCTAGATTTTCTAAGGAAGTAGCCTTTTTGGCATAAAGCTTTTGCTCTCTTTGGTATTGTTTAGTAGCTATATCAAGAGCGATTTTTTTACTTTCTAAATTTGCCTTTGCGCTTTCAAGCTGAGCTTTGGTAATATCTAAATCATTTTGTTGCTTATCTTTATCAATTTGTGCGATTAAATCACCCTCATTAACATGATCACCTAATTTTACATAAAGTTTAGTAATTTGCCCACTAACTTGTGCACCAACATCAACTTGTGTTTTTGCATAAACTTCGCCTATTGCCTCTATACTTTGAGTAATATCTTGTTTTTTAACTTCATAAGTTAGATAATTATATTCTTCCTTATTTGCAAAAAAGAAAAAATACACCCCTATAATGAGTATAATCAAAAATATGCTTAAATAAATTATTTTTTTCATTTTAATCCTTTAAAAACCGTATAATAAAATATTTGTATGAAGTAAAAATAAAATTGTAACAATAAAACATAATTTTAACAATTTTAAAGCTTATAAGATATAAGATAAATCAAAAAAAGGAAAAATAATGCAAGATTATTTAAATTTAATGCAAAATCGCTCTTCTATTAGAGCATATACTCAAGAAAAAATTTCTAGAGAGAACTTAGAATATATCTTAGAATGTGCTAGATTATCTCCTAGTTCTTTAGGGCTTGAACCTTGGAAATTCTTAGTTTTTCAAAAAGATGAACATAAAAAAGAAATTGCCAAAATAGCTAACAATCAAAATCATGTAGCAAATTGTGCTGCTATTATTGTTGTGATCTCAAGAGCTGATTTTAAAGATTATTTTGAAGAAAAACTAAAAAAGCGTGGTTTAAGCCAAGAAGAGTTAAATAAACGCTTGCAAACTTATAAGCCATTTTTAGACGCAATGGATTTAGAACAAAGTTTTATTTATGCTAAAGAACAAAGCTATCTTACCATTGCAAATATTATCAATGCTGCTTATAGTTTAAATGTAGGCTCATGTATCATCGGTGGCTTTGATAAAGATAAAATCAATCAATATTTAAATTTAGACACTACCAAGCAAAGAGTATCCATGCTCATTACTCTAGGATATACCCAAGAAAATACTAGCGTAGAAAAAGCTCGTTTTGCATTTGATGAAGTGGTAGAATTTAAAGATTAATCAAATATCAAAACTCCATTTAAATTTTATATAATAAAATAATATTTTTAAAATAAAATGGAGTTTTAAATGCAAGAAAAATTTTTAAAGATTTTTGGCGTATTGCCATTTTTAGCAGTAGCTTTTATTAATGCTTTTGTAGATTTAGGACACAAAATCATTATACAAAACACTATCTATAAATTTTATGAAGATAGCACCCAACTTTTTCTAACTGCTATTGTTAATGCTTTGATGCTTTTACCTTTTATCCTTATGCTTTCACCTTCTGGATTTTTAGCAGATAAATTTCCTAAAAATAAAATCATGAAAATATCTGCATTATTTTCAGTAATATTAACTTGTATTATTTGTTTGTGTTATTATCTTGGAGCATTTTGGCTTGCTTTTGTAATGACTTTTATCATGGGAGTACAATCTGCCTTATACTCTCCTGCAAAATATGGTTTTATAAAAGAATTAGTAGGAAAAGAGCTTTTAGCTATGGGAAATGGAGCTGTAAACGCAGTAAGTATTGTGGCTATTTTAGCGGGTATGGCGGTATTTTCTCTAAGCTTTGAAATGCTTTTTGAGTCGAATTTTAACACTCCTTCAGATATTTTAATACAAATTGCACCTTTGGGTTTTGTATTAATAGCTTTTGCTTTATTAGAACTTTTTTTAGCTTATAAACTTCCTTGTTTAAAAGAAGAAGATAAAAGTTTAAGTTTTGATAAAAAACAATATTTCCAAGGAAAACTTTTAGCCTCTAATTTAAAAACAATATTTTCTCATAAAATCATTTGGCTTTGCATTGTAGGAATTTCACTTTTTTGGGCCATATCACAACTTTATTTAGTAAGTTTTCCTGTATATGCAAAAAATGATCTTTTCATAGAAAATACCTTTTACGTACAATGCTCTTTAGCTTTTTCTGGCATAGGAGTGATTATAGGATCTCTTATTAGTGGTAAGTTTTCTAAAAATTACATCGAATTAGGTCTTATACCACTAGGCGCTTTAGGAGTTTTTTTAATGAGCATTTTAATGCCATTTTTAGAAAACTTACTAAGTTATAGTGTGGTATTTTTTATTTTTGGTTTAAGCGGGGCATTTTTTATCATACCTTTAAATTCTCTCATACAATTTCATGCAAAAGAAAATGAACTAGGAAAAGTCTTAGCGGGTAATAATTTTATACAAAATATTTTTATGTTAGGCTTTTTAGCACTAGCTACTTTTGCTGCATATGCTGAATTTGAAGTGATAAATTTGTTTTATTTTATCATCGCTGTGGCATTTTTTGGAAGCATTTATGTGCTAAGTAAATTGCCTTTTTCTTTGGTGCGTTTATTAATGAGCATAGCGTTTTTTCAACGCTATCGTTTATTAGTAGAAGGTTTTGAAAATATTCCTGAAAAAGGTGGAGCATTATTGCTTGGTAATCATATATCTTTTATAGATTGGGCTATTGTACAAATGGCTATACCAAGAAAAATTTATTTTGTTATGGAAAAAAGCATTTATTCTAAGTGGTATATTAAAATTTTTCTTGATAAATTTGGAGTTATTCCTGTTTCAAGTGCTTCTAGTAAATCAAGCTTAGAGCTTATTGCTATGCATATTAAAAATGGAAATTTAGTTTGTCTTTTCCCAGAAGGAGTACTTTCACGCCATGGACAGCTTAATGAATTTAAAGGTGGATTTGAGTTAGTTTGCTCAAAATTAGAAAAACAAGATGGAGTGATTTTGCCTTTTTATATTAGAGGACTTTGGGGAAGTGCTTTTTCAAGAAGTGATGAAGAATTTTCAGCAAGAAATCGCAAAATAAGTAAAAGAAAAATCGCTATTGCTTTTGGAAAAAGCTTGCCAATACACACTAAAAAAGAAGTGGTTAAAGCAAAGGTTTTTGAACTTTCATTTATTGCTTGGAAATCTCAATGTGAAAGTATGCATACTATAGCCAGAGCTTGGATAGATAGCGCTAAAAGAAATTTAAGTCAAATAGCTATTGTTGATCCTTTAATAGGTGGTATTACTTATAGAAAAATGCTTGCTTTAAGTTTGGTTTTTAGTTCTTTTATAAAAAATAAATCGCATGAGCTAAATATACAACCTACCCAAGGAAGCTATGCTCCAAAAGAAGAATGTGTAGGAATTTTGCTCCCTGCTTCTATGGCTAGCTCTCTTTGTAATCTAGCTGTATTACTTGCAAATAAAATCGTGGTAAATTTAAATTTCACAGCAGGTGTAAAAGCGATTAATCAAGCCATTCAAAGTTCTCAAATTCAACAAATTTATACTTCTAGAAAATTTATGGAAAAATTAGAAAATAAAGGTATAAAACTAGAATTTGAAGAGCATGTTAGAATCATTTTTATGGAAGATATTATCACAAGCTTTAAAAAACAAAAACTCAAAATCTTTTCTATGCTTGCTTTAGTAAGTATTTTACCTACTTGTTTAATAAAAGCATTATTTGCATCTAACAAACAAAACCTTGCCATAGCTGCTATATTATTTAGTAGTGGTAGCGAGGGAACACCTAAAGGAGTAATGCTAAATAATCGCAATATTTTAAGCAATATAGCTCAAATTTCAGATGTATTATGTGCAAAAAATGAAGATGTTGTCTTATCTTCTTTACCGCCTTTTCATGCTTTTGGATTAACTGTAACTACTTTTATGCCTTTATTAGAAGGGATTAAAAGCATAACACATGCTGATCCAACAGATGCACTAGGTGTAGCAAAAGCTATAGTAAAAAATAATGTTAGCATTATGTGTGCTACTTCAACTTTTTTGGGTATTTATGCAAGAAATAAAAAACTTGATGCGATTATGTTTGAAAGCTTAAGAATTATCGTATCAGGTGCTGAAAAACTCAAAAGTGAAGTAAGAAGCGCCTTTGAAATGAAATTTAAAAAACCTATTTTTGAAGGTTATGGAGCTACTGAAACCACTCCGGTTGCAAGTGTGAATTTACCGAATAAATTTGATCCTGATTATTGGATTTTACATCGTGCAAATAAAGAAGGTAGCGTAGGTATGCCTTTACCAGGAAGTGCTATACGCATAGTAGATCCATCTACTTATGAAAGTTTAAATCATGGAGAAGATGGATTAATACTCATTGGTGGTCATCAGGTTATGGTAGGTTATTTAAACAATAAAGAAAAAACCGATGAAGTTATCAAAGAAATCGATGGTATACGCTGGTATAATACCGGCGATAAAGGTCATGTAGATGAGGATGGCTTTTTATATATAGTAGATCGTTATTCTCGTTTTGCAAAAATTGGTGGAGAAATGATATCTTTAGGAGCTTTAGAAGAAGAAATTGCTAAATTTATCAATACAGATATAGTAAAATTTTGCGCAGTTGCGCTAGATGATGATAAAAAAGGTGAAATGGTATGCTTATTAGTAGAATGTCAAGAGCAAGACTTTGATGGAATTTGCGAAGTGATTAAAAACTCTACTATGCCTGCTATTTTTAAACCAAGTAAATATTTTAAAGTAGAACAAATTCCACTTTTGGGCTCTGGTAAAGTAGATTTAAAAGGCGCTAAAGATTTAGCTAAAATCTTACAAGAAAATTAATTCCCAAAGTAATTTTACTTTGGGAAATTTTACAAACTATTTCTTTTAGTTTTATAATCATATTTTTTATCAAAAACAAGCTTATCGTTTTCTTTGACTGCTATTTTTCCCTTAATATAAAAATACTCCAAATCACTAGTTTGTGTTAAGATTATATCCGCCTCCATCATACAACCCTCACGTCCTATTTGCATTGTTTGAGTAATGGTATATTGCGCGCTTAATGGGTTTTCATTTTGAAGTTTTAATTCTCTTTTTAAATTATGCTTTACTAAAACATCAACCTCATCAAACCTATAAATACCTTCTCCAAAAACTCCACCAACACCATCTGTAATACAAGTCCAAGTATCGTTTAAAATATCATAAGAAATGCTTCTATCTACCCTACCTTCTTCTAAAAGTGTTATTGGGGTCAAAGGAGCACTTTGTGCTTGCATATTGATTTTATCACTATCTTGACCACTAAAACATGGCAAATTAAATTCACACTCATTTAAATCTAAAGTCAAGGTTGAAATTTTTGGCATAGGCCAAAACATAGGCCAAAAAGAATTCGCTAATGATAATCTTATCTTAGAACCCTTAGCAAATCTATATCCACAAGCATCAAGTTTGATTTGCTTTTGGATAAATTCATCTTTTTTTAAAGGTATAAATTGCTCTTTATCATCACTTAATGCAAGATTGATCACTCCATAACTTACTCTTTTTACAAAACCATCAGCTCTAACTTCACTAAGCTGAGCAAAGAGCATAGCTTTTTCTTGATCACTTGCAATTTTTACATTTAAAACCGGAAAACCCAAAATATCTAAATCTTGTTCTAAAAAATCACTTTCAAAAACAACTGCCATCCCATCATCTAGCCTTTGATCACTAGGACTTTCTCCTAAAACACCAGCCCCCATCCACTCTCCGGATAAAAGCCCATGATTTAATGGAGTGTTGATTTTGATAAATTCACTTGATTTTTTGCATATTAGTTTATACGGATTTAAATAGTATTTTTTATAGCTAATATCATTTTTAAAATCATTTAAACCAACAAAACGACCTTCTACTTTCTCTGTTTTTGAATTTGGCTTAGAGCTATTTTCAATATATGCTTGTATCATAGGAGCTTCAAGCGCATCATTTTCTTCATTTTTAAGCCATTTGTCCCACCATTTAAGTGCTTCTTGTAAAAAGCCCATTGCAGGTAAAGGAGAGCCATCATGAGGATAAACATGAGCCCAAGGACCAACGATAGCTTTTTTTGGAACTTTTAAACCATTCATTAGAGTAAAAACAGGATTAGTATAAGAATCAGCCCACCCATCTAATGCAAAAACAGGAACTTGTATATCATCATAATTTTCTCTAACAGATCCATGCTTCCAATAGTCATCTTTTAAAGTATGCTCAAGCCACAATGTGGGCCATAAAGGCATATTCTCAAGCCTATTGAGCCATTTATTTCTACCATTTGGATCAATTTTTGGATCAACAAAGCGTGATTGATATGCAAGCATGATATTACCCCACCAAAAATTATCATTAAGCAAACATCCACCTTTATAATGAATATCTTCATTAAATCTATCATCAGTAAAACCTACCACTATAATAGCTTTTAAATTTTTAGGTTTTCTTGCTGCAACTTGTAAAGAATTAAATCCACCCCAAGATTTACCCATCATACCAATATTTCCATTGCACCATTCTTGCTTTGCTATCCACTCAATAACTTCTAATGCATCATCTTGTTCTTGTTTTAAATATTCATCTTCTAATAAACCATCAGATTCCCCACTTCCTCTAATATCAACTCTAACAACCGCATAGCCATTACCGCTAAAATATCCATGCATAGGCTCATCTCTACCTCTTGTTCCATCATTTTTTCTATAAGGAATGTATTCTAATATAGCAGGAACTTTTTCTTTTACCTGAGGAAGCCAAATTCGTGATGAAAGTTTGGTGCCATCTTTTAAAACTATCCATTCATTTTCTATCACTCTAACCTTATTTTTAAAATCAAAAATAATTTCTTTCATTTCATCTCCTTTTTATTGTATTTTTTAATCCAAATCAAACAAAACATTACACCCAAAATAGCCATAGCTATCATAATAGTAAAATATATATGAAAACCTTTTACACCTGGATATCTATCTAATAAATCTCCAGCAAGCAAAGGTGCAAAAACCTCAGGTAAATATCCAAAAGTAGATACAATACCTATGGCCATACCTGCTAAATGAATAGGAATTTTTCCCTCACTAAGTAAAGAATAATAAATTCCAAAATTAGAATACATAGCTACATAAATTACCACACAAGCAGAAGTTAAAACGCTCATTTGCAAAAATCCATTTAATTTTGAACTAAGCATTAAAAAAATAACACCAATTCCCATTAAAATAAAGCCTATCATCATTATTTTAGCCTTTCCATATCCATCTGCTATAAACCCACCTACCACAGAAGAAATAGGACGAATATATTGAGCTAATACTGTTAAAATAGCTGCAAAAACAGCAGAAGCCCCTATCACATTACTTGCATAAGGAGTAAAATAATAAAAGCTCATATTAAAAAAATAGGTACAAAAAGTAATAGCAACCACAAGCCAAAGAGCAGAATTTTTCAAAAGAAAAACTAAATCTTTGATTTTAATCTTCTCGCTTTGTTCATTAACTTCATCTTTTAAAAGAAAAAATAATAAAACAGCACTTGCAATAGGAGCTATAGAATAAAAAATAATAACCATTTCTATACCTTGTGCGGCTAAAGCTTTTGTTTGAAAATATCCAAAAATACTTGTAGCTATAGCCAAATGTGCAGCACCAACAACACCTCTACCACCTTCAAAAATTCCATAAGCTTTTGCTTGCTCTTTAGAATTTGCCAAACTTCTTACTATCTTCATCAAAGAAGGCCAAAAAGTTAATAATGAAGTAATTCCCCAGATTCCATAAATAATCAAAAGCGCATTTAAAGAAGTAAAATATAAATGCAACAAACCACCAAACCCTGTAGCAATTAAAGAAAAAATCAATAATTTTTTTGGTGCAAAACGATCTGCTAAATAACCTCCTAAAGCATAAGAAAACAAACCAAGCAATCCATAAGCACTACCCAAAAGCCCCATTTCAAAATTATTTAAATGATAAAGACTCATATAATCATCATAATAATACTTTCTAAAATAAGGCAAACCATAAATAATAGATCCACAAAAAGATAACAGTAAAAGTGTAAAAAAATTATTTTTTAAACTATGTTTTTCATTTTGATACATCAACCAACCTCCTTTTTTATACTATATATGATTTTTTTATTTTTTTATTCAAAAATAAATATTTTTAGATAAAAATTAAAAATTGATATATTTTTTTACACATTTAAGATATTTTTTAAAAAAAATTATTAATTAAATAAAATATAATTACGATAAAAATTCTATGAAATATAAAAATTACAGATAATTTTTATATTTCATTATCATTTTTTTGATACATTTACATATTAAAAATACTAAAAAAGGGAAATAATGAAAATTTTTGATATGGTAGTTATCGGCGCTGGTCCTGCAGGTATTGCAGCAGGAGTAGAAGCTAAAATAAAAAATAAAGAAGTTGTTGTTTTAGAAAAAACTGATGCGATTTGTCAAACCTTAGTAAAATTTTACAAAGAAGGTAAAAGAGTAGACAAAGCTTATAAAGGTTGCGATAGTACAAATCACGGACATATAAATTTTGAAGATGGGACTAGAGAAAGCACAATAGAAACTTTCCAAAATGCCATTAAAGAACATAACCTTGAAGTAAAACTTTCTAGTGAAGTTGAAAGCATTAAAAAAGATGGAGAAAATTTCATCGTTAGTACTGCAAATGAAAATTATATTTGCAAAAATGCAGTTATTGCCATAGGTAGAATGGGTAAACCAAATAAACCAAGCTATACTCTACCTATAACTTTAACTAAAATCATCAATTTTAATGCAAACTCAACAAGCCAAGGTGAAAAAATCTTAGTTGTAGGTGGTGGAAATTCAGCAGCAGAATATGCTATAGATTTAGCTAAAAATAATGATGTGACACTTTGCTATAGAAGAGAAACCTTCTCGAGATTAAACGATATCAATCTTGAAGATATTCAAAAAGCTTTTGAGCAAGGCAGCATAAAAGCAAAACTTGGCATAGATATAACTAGTATTGAAGATGAAAGCGGTAAAGCTAAAGTAAATTTTACTAATGACACAAATGAAATTTATGATCGTATTATTTATGCTATTGGGGGTTCAACTCCACTTGATTTCTTACAAAAATGCTCTATAGAAGTTGATGAAAAAGGCGTGCCAAGCTTTGATGAAAATAAAGAAAGCAATGTAAAAGGATTATTCGTAGCAGGCGATATAGCGAGTAAAAACGGAGCTTCTATTGTAGTGGGTTTAAATGATTCATTTAAAATCTGCGATCATCTTTATAAATGCTAAAACTCTTTCAATATTCAAAAGGCTATCGCTATAATAACGATAGTCTTTTGCTTTTTGACTTTTTATCTAAATATAATTTAAAAGGAAATATCCTTGATATAGGATGTGGTTGTGGAATTTTAGGACTTTTGATAAAGCAAAAATTTCCAAATTCAAATGTTTATCTACTAGATATCCAAGAGCAAAATATCAAACTAAGTTATAAAAATGCCAAAGAAAATAAACTTGAAATTCAAGGCATTTGTGAAGACTTTTTAAACTATAAAAGTAATACAAAATTTGATTTTTTAATCTCTAACCCTCCATTTTATAAAAAAAATACGCAAAAAAGCCAAGATTTACATTTATGTATATCAAGATATCAAGAATTTATGCCACTTGAGAAGATATTTGCTAAAATAAATACTTTAATCAAGCCAAATGGTAGTTTTTTTATGTGTTATGAGGCAAGTTTTTTAGATGAAATTTGCGCTTATTTAAGACAATTTAAACTAAAACTAGTTTCACTTCAATGCATTCATACCAATACACAAACTAACGCAAGACTTGTTTTAATGCATATTAAAAAAAATAGCAAAAGTCCTTGCGCGATAATGCCTACGCTTTTTATGTATGAAAATGATGTTTTAAATCCAAAAATTAGTGAAATTTATGAAAACACAGGAACTATAAGCTATGATGTGTGAAAAAGGTTTTGATTATTCTTTTGATGAAAGTGCTTGTGAAAAATGCGGCGGGAAGTGTTGCACTGGAGAAAGTGGGTATATCTATGCTAGCAAAGAAGAACTAGAAGCTATTGCTAGTTTTTTAAATTTAAGCTTTGAAGCCTTTAAAGAGCAATACCTCATCAAAGTTGGGTTTAAATATAGCTTTAAAGAAGCAAAGTATGAAAATGGCTATCGTTGTATTTTTTTTGATACAATGTATAAAAAATGTTTAATTTACAAGCATAGACCAAAACAATGTAGAACTTTTCCATTTTGGGAATATTTTAAAACACACAAAGAGGAGTTAAAAAAAGAATGTATAGGGGTTTGCTTTCACTAATTATAGTTTTTATCTTAACAAGCCTTGCTTTAGCTAAAGGTGAAGATAAAATCCTACAAGCACTTATTTATGAAGAGTATGGACAATTTCAAAAAGCATGTGATATTTATACAAATTTATTTCATGAAAATAATGAAAGTATTTATTTGCAAAAGGCTTTACTTTTAGCTTTAAGTGCTAATTTAAAACAAAAAAATGAGCTTTTAAAAGCTTCTAAAGACTTTTTAGAACACACAGCCATTGCAAGATTAAATGCTTTATATTTTTTTGAAATAGGAGATTATAAACAAGCTGAAGCTATACTCTATAAACTCATTAAAGAAGAACAAGATTATAGAAATTATGAAATATTAGGTGATATTTTTGCTAAAAAAGCTTTATATACTAAAGCTTTAGAACAATACAACCTTGCTTATAAGCTTTTTGAACATGAAAATTTATTGCTTAAAATAGTTGAAGTTAATATCAAAAATAAAAATATCAACCAAGCTAAAAAGACCTTAGAAGAATTTGTAAAAAACTCACACTGTACCCTTAAAACATGCACCCTACTTTTAAAAATTTATCAAGAACAAAAAGATTATAAAGCAAGTATTCAAACCCTTGAAAAACTATATAAACTCAACAATGATATTAAATATATATATGCTATGATAGAATTACTAGTACAAGAAAAAAATTATACTCAGGCTCTAAATTTAACCCAAAAATATAACATAGATCCTGATACTAAAATTTTCTTATACACACAAACAAAAGATTATAAAAAAGCCTATGAAATAGCTTTAAAACATTATGAACTTAGTAAAGATAAAAAATATCTTTCTATGGCAGGTGTTTTAGAATTTGAAATTCATATGGATCCTAAAAGTAAAAAAGTCACGGATCCAAAAATTCTAGCTTCTATCATGAAAAAATTTGAACAAAGCGTAGATGTGCGCAGTGATGCTTTATATCAAAACTACTATGGCTATGCTTTAATTGAATATGATATTGATATAGCCAAAGGTATAGAGCTAGTAGGCTGGGCACTTGAACAAGAACCACAAAATCTTTATTATCTTGATTCTTTAGCTTGGGGCTATTATAAACTTAAAGATTGCAAAAAGGCTTATGAAATTTTGCAAAAAACACTGCATGATAAAGAATTTTCAAGCTCAGATGAAAGTAAAGAGCATTTAAAGGCCATTGAAAAATGTTTAAAACAATAGATTTAAAAAATCATTTTTCAAAAACACAAAAAATTCTTGAAAATAAAAAAGAAATTTTTCCTTATGATATGCTAGGTAGAAGTCTAGCTTCTAATGCCTTTTATCCTAAAGATATTTATACACTTTTACTTGAAGGAAAACTTTCACATTTTTTATATTCTAAAGATTTAAATTTTAATCATGAAAATTTTGATGCCATCATCTTACCAACAAGCCCTTTGCTTCATCAAGACATACAAAATTTAAGTCTTTTTAGGCGCTATCATGAAAAACCTATTGTGCAATTTGATTTTATTTTTGATGAATATCAAATTTTAGAAAGCTTGGTGTATGGAGCTGATGCGTTTATTGTATTTCCTAAAATGCTAAAAACTATGCAACTAAAAAAACTCTATAATTTTACAATACATCTTGGTTTAGAGGCTATTTTTTACCTTGAAAGCAAAAGCGATCTTAATAATGCTATTTTAGCAGGAGCTAGAATTTTTTTATTAGAAGATGAAAAGCTATTGCCTTTGATACCAAAAAATAAAGCTCTTATAAGTAAAAATATTAAAAATCTACATGCTTGCATAAAGGAGAGTTGATGGAGTATTTATACGCACCTTGGAGGGATGTTTATTTTAACAATAAAGATAAAAATTTTTGCCCTTTTTGTCATTGCAAGCATGAACTTAATGAAGATGAAAAACTTGGGGTGATTTTTAGAGCTAAAGAATGTTTTGGTATTATGAATAAATACCCTTATAGTCCGGGTCATTTTATGATTATCCCTTATGAGCATTTAGAAAATATAGAAGATTTAAGTAATGATACATGGCTAGAAATTAGCCATTTTGTGCGTATTGGAGTTAAAATTTTAAAAGAAAACTTTCACGCTAAGGGTGTTAATATAGGTATGAATTTAGGCAGTGCAGCAGGAGCTGGTATAGCACCACATTGTCATTATCATTTAATCCCAAGATGGCAAGGGGATACAAATTTTATCACTACCATAGGGCAAACTAGAGTTTGCGGGAGTGATTTAGAAAAAGTTTATACCACCTTATGTAAAGCTTTTAAAGACTATGTATAAAGAAGTTGATTTTGAAAATTTTTTAAAATTTAATTTTGATCTTTTAATTGATGCAAGAAGTCCCAAAGAATACAAACTTGCTCATATAAAATCTGCGCAAAATTACTACGCACTCAATGATAATGAATTTGAAGAAATAGGCACACTTTATAAGAAAAACAAAGGCTTAGCTAAAGCAAAAGGTGCAAGTTATATTTGCAAAAATATGAGCGAGCATATTAATAAACTTTATCAAGATTACAAAATAGGCTCTTTGGTGGGAATTTATTGCGCAAGGGGTGGTAAAAGATCAAAAGCTATTGCTTTAATCTTAGCTGAACTTGGTTATAGGGTTGTAAGATTAGAAGGTGGATATAAAGCTTATAGAAGCTATGTGAGTGAGTTTTTTACTAAAGATTTAAATATTGAGTTTTTATGTCTTTGTGGTAATACAGCAAGTGGTAAAAGTGATTTAATCCAAACTTTAGACAATGCTTTAAATTTAGAAAAACTAGCTAACCACCAAGGATCAAGTTTTGGTAAAATTTATGGAGAACAACCAAGTCAAAAAGCTTTTGAAGATGAGTTGTTTTATTTTTTAAAAGATTATACTCATAAAACTTGTTTTATAGAAGCTGAAAGCAGACAAATTGGAAATTTAACTATTCCTTTAAATTTATACAATAGCATGCAAAAAGCTAAGAAAATTTGGTGTGAATGCGACACGAATTTACGCATTCAAAGAGTTTTAAAAAACTACACTCCTATGGATAAAAAAGTATTTTATCAATGTGTTGAAAAAATATCACCTTATATCAGTAAAGATTTCAAAATGAAACTTTGTCAAAATTATGAAGAAAACAATTTAGAACTTTGTGTAAAAATGCTTTTTGAATATTATGATAAAGTATATAAAAAACCTGTAAAAATTGATTATTTTATCAATAGTTCTAATTTAGATGAAGCTAAAAAACATCTTATGAGTTTAAACTCATAAGATTGTATTTACAAAGATAATAAAAATAATGCTTGAAAGAATTCCAGCAACTGGTAAAGTAATCACCCATGCTAAACCAATAGGCTTCATCATAGCCCATTTAGCATCTTTATTAAACACTCCTATACCTAAAATTGCACCGATTAAAATATGGGTTGAGCTAACTGGAATTCCAAGTTGAGTGGCTAAAAGTATAACAATACTTGCACCAAGTTCAGCACTAAAGCCTGTTGTTGGTTTAATTTCAGCAAGTTTTGAACCCACAGTTTGAATAACTTCTTTACCTAAAAACCAAAGTCCAATAACTAAAGCTATGCCAAACATAAGCATTACAGCAAAAGGCACTGGTGAGCTAGGATTAATGGTATTATTTTTAAGTACATCTAAAATAGCAGCAAATGGCCCAAGAGCATTAGCTATATCATTAGCTCCATGTGAAAAAGCAAAACTTGAAGCAGTAAAAATTTGAAACCACGAAAAAATCTTTTCTATGGTCTTATTAACCTGCGTTTTTTTCATCAATCTCACAACCGCTAAAGTAACAATATAAGCAAAAATAGAAATGATCGAAACTATCCATAAATTTTGCATTACATCTAAAGTAGAAACATTATTTAAACCCTTAAATAAAAACATAGAAGCAATAGTCAATGCGCCTACACCTGCTATTAAAGGAACATGAAATTTCATTCTTGAGAAAACATCTATGTTTTTTTCTTTTTCTTTTAATTCTTTGATTTTTAACTTATATTCACTTCTTTTTTCATCATCATCTAAAACAATAGCACTAAGTTCTTTGATTTGCTCTTCTTGACTTTTGTTTTTTAAATTTTTAAAATATTCTTCTTTAAATGCTTTTTTTTCTTTTTTGATTTCTTTTACCACAAAAGTTATTTCTTCTGATGGCTTTAGAATTTTTTTATAAATATAAGCATAAATTAAATACGCCACAAGCCCACCAAGCAAAGGCGAAATAACCCAACTCATAGCTATTTTATAAATACCATTCCAATTTACCATAGATAATGCTTGATCTTGATCAAAAAATACAAAGCCCATAGCAATACTTGAGCCTACAATACCTCCTATAATACTATGAGTAGTAGAAACTGGAAGTCCTTTTTTAGTCGCTACAAAAAGCCAAATTCCTGAACTTAGCAAAGCTGAGAGCATTACGCATACAAATACCATAGGATTAATTCCATCAGGTAAAACTACTATACCACTTCTTATAGTATTTGTTACTTCTCCTCCTGCAAATACAGCCCCGCTTAATTCAAATACCGCTGCAATAATCAAAGCTTGTTTTATAGTAACTGTTTTAGCACCCACGCTAGTACCAAATGAATTTGCTACATCATTACCACCGACATTAAAGGCCATGAAAATACCAAATACACTAGCAAGGATAAATAATATCATGGAATTATTAGGAATATAATTATACCCCCAAACAAAAAAGCATAAAACACTCACAATAAAAATAAAAAATGCAATAGCATTATCTTTACTCAAGCATTCTCCTTAAGAATTTATTTCAATGAATTAATTTTAGTAACTTTTACTTAGTTTTTTCTTTGATTTTTAAAAATTGCAAAGCAGATTTCACTGCTTGCATATAACTTTGTAAATTAATTTTTTCATTTTTATAGGCCCTATCATAAGCTGTTCCGTGATCAACACTAGTACGAATTATAGGTAAATTTAAACTTACATTAATACTTTTATCAAAATACAAAGCCTTTAAAGGCGCTAAGCCTACATCATGGTACATACTCACTAAATACTTGCATTTACTTAACGCAAAAGGGGTAAAAGCACTATCAGCCACTAAAGGCTCACTTAAATAAATATTTTCCTTATAAGAAAACTCTTTTTCTTTTTGACTTAAAAAATCTTCATTTTCTAAATTTTGTAAATTTAACGCGTGATCTTTTAAAAATACATTTGCCATTCTTATAGCTTTTTTTATTTCCCTCTCTTCTTCTCCGCCTATTACGCCATTATCACTTGCATGAGGATTGAAACTCAAAACACCAATTTTTTCAAATAAAGTGCATTGATAAAAATTAATTAAAAATTGTGCAAGTTTAAAAGCCTTAATCTTTTTATAAACATCTCTTAAAGCCATATGCTCAGTATATAAAGCCACAAAAAGCTCATCACACCCTAACATCATAATAGCATCTTGTTTGAAAAAATCTCTTAGTGCCTCAGTATGACCTTTATAGCTCACTCCCCCTATTTGCCAAGTCTTTTTATTAATCGGTAAAGTTACTAAAGCATCTAAAAATAAATGCGTGCAATAACTAGCTCCTTCAAAACTTAAAAAAGAATAAGTTCCACTTTTAGCGTCTAAATTTGCAGGATTTAACTCAAAATCAAAATCAATAATTTTACTAGCTTGATATGAAAACTCATAAATTAAAAAATTTTCTTTTTCTTCCTTAAAGGTAAACTGTGGTTTTGAAGCATTAGAAATTTCAACTAAATTGATTTTGGATTTAGGATTTATATTCAAAAGCTTACTTGCTTTTTGAAATAATTCATAATGCACAAAATAATAAGGCTCGCAAATTTTTACTAGCTCATCATGACAAGCTAATAAAATTTGCATACCTATGCCATTTAAATCCCCTATACTAATAGCAATTTTTTTCATCTTTTAATCAAAGCTTTCATTTGCAATATAGCTTTTTCTAAGCCTACAAAAACCGATCTTGCTACTATGCTTTGACCTATATTTAACTCTTCTATTTCTAAAATATCTACAATATTTTTTACATTTTTATAATTAAGCCCATGTCCAGCAGCTACTCTTAATTTTAAACTCTTAGCCAAACTTGCACTTTGTTTTAATCTTTGGAGTTCATTTTCTAAAAGCTTTTTGAGTTCATTTTTGCTTAAAATTAATTCAGGCAATGCATAAGAAGTTTGATTGATATTAGTATATAATGCATTATAAATATTAGCATACAAACCTGTATGAAGCTCTATAAAATCAGCATTTAAAGAAGATGATTTTTTGATATCTTCTAAATTTGGATCAATAAATAAAGAAACTTCGATTTGCTCTTGCTTTAAAACATTAATAGCTTCTTGTAGTTTTTCATTGTCTAAATTTAAACCACCTTCTGTTGTAAGCTCTTGTCTTTTTTCAGGTACTAAAGTAACGCGTGAGGGTTTGTATTTTAAAGCATATTCTATCATATCAATAGAGCATTCTAAATTCACTACACATTTGCAATATTTTAAAATATTTTCTAAATCAAACTCATTAGCATGGCGACGATCTTCTCTTACATGGATAGTGATTTGATCAGCTAAATTTGCACTCAAAAACGCAGCTTCAAGTAAATCAGGATCATTTACTTTTCTAGCTTCTCTTAAAACTGCTATATGATCGATATTAACCCCTAAAAGCATAAGTTTTCCTTATAAGTTTTTTGCTATTATACTTTAAATTTTTTAAGGAGAGCTAGTGCTAGGTATTGATATGGGTTCAAATACATTAAGAGCTGTTTTAATGGATGAGAATTTTAATAAATTAAAAAGCGAAGAATTTATCATAGGGACAGCTAAAAATATGCAAAATGACATCATTAGCGATGAAGCCATAGAAAGAATTTTTAGCGCTTTAAAAATCTTAAAAGAAAAAAACTATGATTTAAGTCAAGCCAAAGCAGTCGCCACAGCTGCTTTTAGAAAAGCAAAAAATACTGAGTTTATTTTTGAAAAAATTCAAAAAGAATTTAAACTTGATGTAAAATTAATCGATGCAAAAACCGAAGCAAAACTAAGCATTTTGGGTATGCAAGAGCGTCTTAAAGCTCTTAAACTTTTTAGAAAAGACTTAAGTTATTGTGATTTAGGCGGTGCTTCTTGTGAAATTTCAAATGATAAGTTTAGCAAAAGTTATGATTTTGGAATTATTGGTTTTTATGAGAGAATGCATTTTAAAGCCATAAAACCAAGTGCTTATGTAAGATTTTTTAAAAAATACCCGCAAAATCTTGCGCGTATTGAAGATGAAAAATTAAAAATTCATCTAAGCCCCTACCCTGCACATTTAAAGCAACTTGCCTTAAAAGCTTTTAATCTTAGTAAAGATATAAAATTAAAAGGAAATTTTTTCATACTAAATTCAGGGGTACCTACCACACTTTGTGCTTATAAACAAAACATAAAATACAAAGATTACCTAGAAGAAAATGTAAATGGCAAAATACTCAAACGCAAAGATTTTTTTGATTTTGCATTAAAAATTTGGAATTTAGAACAAGAAAAAGCTAAAATTTATCTTGGAGAAAATAGAAAAAAATACCTCATAGCAGGCTCAATGATACTTTTTGCTTTATTTAATAAGCAAAAGCTCATTGTGATTGATGATGGTGTTAGAGAAGGTGTGTGTATAGCGCATTTTAAAAATATCAAATTTTAAAGGAGAAAAAATGAGTTTAAAAGATCAAATTTTAGAAGATATTAAAGAAGCTATGCGTAGCAAAGATGACTTCAAAAGAAATACTTTAAGAACGCTTAATGCTAGCTTTAAACAAATAGAAGTTGATGAGAGAATTACGCTTAGTGATGAAAGAATATATAAAATCATTGCAAGTGAGATTAAAAAACGAAATGAAGCAGCTTTGGCTTTTTCTAAAGGCTCTAGAGAAGATTTAGCACAAAAGGAACTCCAAGAAGTAGCTATTTTAAGTGCTTATTTACCAAAACAACTTAGCGATGAGGAATTAGAAAGTGAGCTAAAAAAACTTATAGAAAAATTACAAATTAGCTCTTTAAAAGAACAAGGTATTTTGATGAAAGAAGCTAAAGCAGCTTTTGGTGCAAGCGTTGATGGTAAAAGACTTAATGAAATGGTAAGAAAGCTTTTAGCATGAAAAAAGTTTTAACACTTTGTGCTTTAGCTTTAAGCTCTTTTGCTTATACTCAATATGAGTTACATCCTAGCTTTAAAGCTTATTTTAAAGACTGCTCTTTATTAATGGATAAATATTATTATATTAATTGTTATGATTATAATTATAAAGGCACTAAGGCTATTGCTTATAAATTAGAAGCTAAAATTTTAAATCAAGAACACATCAAAAAACGCCCAAGATTTCAAGAAGATACCAATATACCTAAAAAGTATAGAACTTATTGGGAGGATTATCTAAGAAGTGGTTATACAAGAGGGCATGTCGTACCAAATCAATCTATGAATGCAACCCCACAAGCCCAACTTAGCACTTTCTTAATGAGCAATATCACTCCGCAAAAAAAAGATATCAATGCAGAAATTTGGAATGAAATCGAACAAAGAGAAAGATATTTAGCAAAGAAAAATAAAGAATTAGAAGTCTTAAATTTAGTGCTTTATGATGATAAGCCTAAACGCATTAAAAATAACATAGCTATTCCTAGTTTTTACGTCAAAATTCTTAAGGCTAAAAATTTCAGCGAATGTTATAAAGTTCCAAATAATGATAATTTTGCAAGATTTGATAGAAATTATTTTAAGGAAGATTGTAAAAAATATATTGATTAAACTAGAAGCACAAGGCTTCTAGTTTAGTTTTTACTCAACTTCAGCATCGATTACATCATCATCTTTTTTCTTTTGAGCGTTTGGTTCTTCTTTTTTGTACATATTTTCTGCTAATTTATGAGAAACTTCGCTTAAAGCTTTCATTTTGCTTTCAATTTCTTCTTTAGAAGCATTAGCATTTTTTAATGTCTCTTTTAACTCACCTAAAGCTTTTTGAATATTTGCTTTATCATCATCGCCTACTTTATCTCCAAGCTCACTTAAAGATTTTTCTACTTGATGTACCAAGCTATCAGCGGCATTTCTAGCTTCTACTGCTTCTTTGCGTTTTCTATCTTCTTCTTTGTGAAGCTCTGCATCTTTTACCATGTTGTTGATTTCTTCTTCACTTAGTCCACTTGAGCCTGTGATTTTAATCTCTTGAGCCTTACCTGTAGCTTTATCTTTTGCACTAACTGTTAAAATACCATTTGCATCAATATCAAAAGTTACTTCAATTTGTGGCATACCGCGAGGTGCTGGTGGAATTCCTTCAAGATTGAAATTTCCTAAAGATTTATTATCACGGCTAAATTCTCTCTCACCTTGTAAAACATTGATAGTAACCGCACTTTGATTATCTTCAGCAGTTGAGAAAACTTGCTCTTTTTTAGTTGGTATAGTTGTGCCTTTTTCGATGATTTTAGTCATCACGCCACCTAAAGTTTCAATACCTAAAGAAAGCGGAGTAACATCGAGCAATAATACATCTTTAACATCACCTTTAATAACCGCACCTTGAATTGCTGCACCTATTGCAACAACTTCATCAGGATTTACTGATTTATTAAGCTCTTTTCCAAAAGCTTTTTTAACTTCTTCTTGTACCAGCGGAACACGCGTAGAACCACCCACCATAACAATTTCTTTTACTTCACTTTTATCAAGTCCTGCATCTTTTACTACTTCGTTAATCTTACTAATAGTTTCAGCAACCAAACCATCAATCATACTTTCAAATTTAGCTCTTGTTAGAGTTTTAGTTAAGTGTTTTGGACCACTTGCATCAGCTGTGATAAATGGTAAATTAATATTAGTTTCATTAGCTGAACTTAATTCTTTTTTAGCATTTTCAGCTGCTTCTTTTAATCTTTGTAAAGCCATTACATCATTTTTAAGATCAATACCTGTTTCATCTTTAAACTCATTTGCTAAAAAGTCGATTAATTTATTATCAAAATCATCACCGCCTAAAAATGCATTACCACCAGTTGCTAAAACTTCTACAACATTATCACCAGTTTCAAGCACAGTAACATCAAATGTACCACCACCTAAATCATAAACTACAATTTTTTCACTTTCTTTTTTATCAAGTCCATAAGCTAAAGCTGCTGCAGTTGGCTCGTTGATAATTCTTAATACATTCAATCCTGCAATTTGCCCTGCTTCTTTTGTAGCTTTTCTTTGCGCATCATTAAAATACGCTGGAACAGTAATAACCGCATCTTCTACTTTTTCGCCCAAGAAAGCCTCTGCATCTTCTTTTAATTTCATTAAAACTTTTGCTGAAATTTCTTGTGGAGTATAAATTTTACCTGCTATTTCAATCGCACAAGCTCCATTTCTTTCTGTGATATGATAAGGTAAGCGATTTTTAGCTTCTTTTGCTGCTTCTTCATTGATCATCAAACCCATGATTCTTTTTATAGAATAAATAGTTTTTTCAGGATTAGTCACAGCTTGACGCTTAGCACTATCTCCAACTAAAACTTCACCTTTATCTGTAAATGCGACTACCGAAGGAGTAGTATTTTTACCTTCTTTATTTGGGATAACTTTACTCTCACCTCTTTCATACACACTCACACAAGAATTTGTTGTACCTAAATCTATACCTATAACTTTTGCCATTTTTTATCCTTTTTATTAAATTTTATTTTGCAACACTAACTTTTGCTGATCTAATTACTCTATCATTCATCATATAACCCTTTTGTAAAAGTTGGACGATATGATTGCTTTCATGATCAGCACTTTCAACATGAAACATTGCTTCATGTAAATTTGGATCAAACTCACCATTTGCTTCTATTACTTTAACCATATGCTTTTCAAGTTTTTTCAAAAGCAAGTCTAAAGTGTTTTGAACCCCTTCTTTGATTTTCAAACTTAATTCATCATTAGCTTCTACATTAATAGCCGCCTCTAATGCATCAACTACATCAAGCAAATCTTTAGCAAAACTTTCATTTGCATAAATTGTTGCTGAAATTTTTTCTTTTTCCATTCTTTTTTTGATATTTTCAAATTCAGCATTTGCTCTTAAATAAGTATCTTTTAACTCATTATACTCTGCTTGAAGTTTTTCTAATTCATTGTTTTGACTTTCTGAACTTTCCACTGCTTCTTCTTGCATTTGCTCATTTTGCTTTTCTTCGCTCACGCAGCCTCCTTTATAATATTTAACATTGTTTTAAAATCAGAATACACACTACCGGCAAAAACCACATTAGATTCTTTGCCTAAAAATGTACTCTTAAGCTTTAACCCCATAAAACCCTCTTCAAATAAAGGATCAAATTGCAATTTATCGTTAAAATAAAATCCAATTTGAGGAGATAAAAGCTTAGCAAATTCATCATTTTGATAAATTTGATAAGCTTTACTCTCATTATATCTATAATAAACCATAGCTTCTTTTAGCATAGTTATTTTTTCCAATAACTCTTTAAACTCAACTCTAAAGGCTAAATTTTCAATACTTTTTAGATCAAGCCCTACTAGCCTTTGTAAGAAAACCAGACTATCTTGGCTAAATCTTAAAACCAACTCATTTTGTCCAAAATCAAGTATGATAAATTTATCATTAACCTTGGTAATATCTTGCAAAATAAGCTCATCGCCACCATAAACTAAGGTATAAATTTCAAACTTATCAAGCAAAAACTCTAATAATGCAAGATCGTTAATCACAATCTCATCTTCGCAAAGTTGCTCATACCAATAAGCCTTCATAGCACTAAAAGTTGGTATGCGACCACTGCTAATATGAAGTTGTGTTAATACACCCTCATCGCTTAATTTTTTAAAATAAACTCTTATAGTAGAAGCAGGTATGCTAACTTTATGATTTAATTCATTAGAACCCACAGGATTATTACCCTCTAGATAGGTTTCAATGATAGTTTTTAAAATTAAATCTTTTTTACTATAAGATTTCACTATAAAACCTTAAATTTTTATTTTAGCACTCAATGTTTTTAAGTGACAAAGTAATTATACAACTTTAGTATAATAATGTCAAGTTATTTTTAAATAAAAATATTTAAAATTATTTAGTCTATATAACTAAAGTTTATTTAGTCATTTATATATAATATATAAAAACTTATTTTTCAGTTTTTTTAAAAGAAAAGATAATATAATTGCATCTAGCAATATTTTTTAAAAGGTTTATAATAATGAAAAATCTTACTTTAAGAGAAAAGCAAGATCTTGAAGCATATGTGTTTTCTAATATAGAAAGAAAAAAAATGGCTTTGAGTAGAATTTTAAAGTTATATTACTTAAGATTTTTTAGATTAGTTTTTTAATTTATATTTTCTCATACCCTCTTTTGTAAAAGATAAGTCTTTAAAATCAGGGGATGAGATTAACTCCATACAAGTTTTATCCAAATTTTCCATTCCGCTTACTTGCATACTAGCTTGCAAATTTTCATCTAAATATAAATCAAAAACTACACAAGCTTGATTATTAACCTTGTAAAGAATTTTTCCACCTTTTTTCTCATCTAGTTCATACGCTTGTAATTTATCATTTTTACTCATTTTCTTAATTTCATTTGCAAAAGATTGATGCAAGGTATAATAAATCATAAAATCACGCATAATATTTTTAATATCAGCAATTTCTTTTCTTAGTTTTGATAAATCTTTAGTATATAAACTTATAAATTGCGTATTTAAGTACTCATTTAGACTTTTTTCGCTTAAATTTTCACACAATGGATAAATTTTAACCACGAAAGCCTTATTTTTAGCAAGCACTATATCCACACAAGCTTGTTTGTTTTGTTTGTATTCTAAAAATAAAGCTTGACTTGAGCTTAAATTTAGCGTGTTTTGTTTATTGTAAGCAAAATCACTTAAATCTTCATAGATATTTGCATAAGAAAAAATTCCCGCAAAAAGCAATAATAAAATTTTCATTCAAATAAATCTTTATGATGATTTTTTAAGTGCTCTACCACTTCTAAAATCTCATCAACTCCTTCTTTTTGAGTATTTTGGCAAACCTCATCAATACAATCAATATAAACTCCAATTGCTTTTTCTAATTTTGCTCTTTTTACCCCAGCAAACAAGAGCATTGCTTCTAAAACTATGCTTAATTCATATTGTAAATTTTCTATTTCTTCTTTGAGATCATGATTTGTTTTCATTATTTTCCTTTAATTCTTTGCTTTTAATCAAATCCACAAATTGTGCTTTTATAAAATCATAATTAGAGCTATCTTTATACGCAGCAAACAATCCTCCGCTAGCATTTTTATGCCCTCCCCCATTAACTAAGCTTTTAGCCATCAAACTCACATCGATTTTATTATTTGCTCTAAAGCTTAAGGTTTTTCTTGAACTAAGATCAACAAAAAAATCAAAATCAGGATTTTGCATTAAAAAATCATTTCCAATTACAGAAGTATTGCCTATATTTGAAGTTAATAAACCTTTACTTCCTTTATAAAATACACTAAATTTTTCCTTATTTACACTTAGTCTTTCTACCACAAATTTAGAAATTAAATTGCTTAAGGTGTCATCATTTTCTTTTTTGAAAAAAGATTTTTTTAAGCCATGTAAATCATCATCTAAATTAATATGAGCATTTTTTTGATGAATGTATTTTCTACAAACATCAAAAAGATAAAAAAGATATTTGATATTTTCTTGTGCAAACATTACTCTATTGATTTCTTTTGCTCCAGAAACCATACCAAGCAATACTTTTCCAAGTTCAAAATTCCCATCTTCACTCAACCAAATATCTACTGCATTTACCACATCTACAAATTCTGACAAAGCTTTATTTTCGCCATAACATTTACTAAAAAAATCATAAACAATCTTAGTAGCACATCTTTTATCATCTAAAAAATACCAAGGATATTTTTGCATACATTCTAAGCCACTTTGATGATGATCTAAAAGTAAAAGTTTGATTTTTTTACCTTCTATAGCTTTTTGAAAATCTTCGCATTGACTTAAAGTTAAATTTAAATCCGTGATTAAAATCACAAATTCTTCATTAGGATTTTGCTTTAAATCTTCCTCTATATTTTTAAAAATCACATTAAAATTTTCATTAATCTCTTTACCATAATTAGAATTATAAAAATAACAATTCTTAAAATAAAAATCTAGCACATACTGACAAGCATAGCCATCTAAATCTGTATGTGAAAGATGATAAATTTTCATATTTTTCCTTTATAAATTATCAACTTTTATGATACCTTCTGTTTCAAATTTGGTATTTTCTGCAATCTCAGCAAAACTTAAAACCGTAATATTAATACCAAAATTAGAACAAATATCAGCAATAAATTTTCTAAGTTGTGGCTCAACACAAAGCAAGAAAGGCTTAATTCTTGTATTTGCTACACTTGCAAGTTCAGCTTTTAAAGCTTCTACTAAAGCACCAGTTTGAGCTACATTTATCATTAAATGATACGAACCATCTTTAAACTGCACATGCTCCATTAACTTTGCAGCAGCAGCTGCATCAAAAATATAAAAGCTAATTTGCCCTTTTTCATCTACATATAAATTTGTAATTGCTCTTGCTAAAGAAGCTCTTACATGCTCAATAATCATATCCAAACTCTTGCTTACTTCAGCTATATCACTAATTGATTCTAAAATCGTAAGCATATCTTTAATAGGAATATGCTCTTTAAGTAAAGCTTTTAAAACTTTTTGAATCAAACCTATACTAGCAACTCTTAAACAATCATCTACCACGATAGGATAATCATTTTTGATTTTATCCAATAAATTTTGAACCTCTTGTTTAGTTAAAAGCTCTGAAGCATTAGCTTTTATAAGCTCACTCATATGGGTTGAAATCACGCTTGCTGGATCAATTACAATATAACCATTCAGTGTTGCCTCATCTTTTAAAGATGATTCTATCCACAAAGCATCAGAATTAAAGGCAGGTTCTTTAGTAGCTATACCCTCGATAGGTTCAGTGATAAATCCACTATCCATAGCTAGATATTTATCAGGATAAATTTCAGCACTAGCTATACCCACACCTTTGAGTTTAAAAGTATATTCATTAGGCTTTAATTGTAAATTATCTCTAATTCTAATTTTTGGCATTAAAAAGCCTAAACTTTGAGCTATATTGCGTCTTGTTGATCTAATACGCTCTGTTAATTCACTTTCTGCTAACTTAATAAGTCCATAGCCTAATTCTAATTCTAAAATTTCTAATTTTAAAATATCTGTGATTTTATTTTCTTCTTCTTTTAAAATTTCTTCCTCGCTACGTTTTTGAGGTTTAGCTTGCTCTTGATCATCAGCTTCTTGGGATTTTTTAGCTGAAATTGCATTGATTTGAATTTTACCTTCTTGTACTTGTTTTATCATATAACCAAGTCCTAAAAACACTAAAGCCATAAAGCCCAAAGAAAAATGTGGTAAACCAGGTACTAAAGCAAAAATAAATAAAACAAAGCCTACAATTAATAGTGTTTTGTATTCCCCTAAAAGCTGATTAATAGAACCTTCAGCAAAATTATCCTCATCTTTACTAGCACGCGTGATGATAATTGCAGTTGCTGTTGAAGTTATAAGTCCAGGAATTTGAGAAACAAGTCCATCACCTATTGTTAATATAGTATAAGTTGAAGCACATTCTCCAAGCTCCATATCATGCTGAAAATAACCTATCATAAACCCACCAATTAAATTTACAATGGTGATAATAATCCCAGCAACAGCATCCCCTTTTATAAATTTAGAAGAACCATCCATCGCTCCATAAAAATTTGCTTCAGCTATGATTTCTTGGCGTCTTGCGCGTGCAGTTTTTTCATCAATCAAACCCGCATTTAAATCCGCATCAATAGCCATTTGCTTACCTGGCATTGCATCAAGAGTAAATCTTGCTTGAACCTCAGAAACCCTTGTACTACCTTTGGTTACAACCATAAAATTAATCAAAACCAAAATACAAAAAACAACCATACCTATAACATAATTACCACCAACAACAAATTCTCCAAAACTTGCCACTATATCACTAACAGCAGTTGGACCTTGGTGACCCTCACTCAAAATCATACGCGTTGTAGCAATATTAAGTGAAAGCCTAAAAAGTGTGATAATCAAAATCAACGTTGGAAAAGTCGTTAAATCCGTAGGCTTTGGTATATACAAAGAAATTAAAATAATTAAAACTGAAATTGCAATACTTAAAGCAAGAAAAAAGTCTAAAACTATACTTGGTAAAGGCACTATAATAATTGCTAAAATTGCAATAATTACAGCTACTATAGTTAGACTCTTTGCCTTTAAAATAGGTGTAACAAGCGGAGCAATCCAAGGCAATACTAAGCTAAAAATATCCCTTTTAGCCATTATTTTGAATAATATCCTCTAGAGTAATAGAAACTAAAAAATCATCGATTTTATTTTGAAGTTTCACCAAAATAGGCATAATTTTGCAATTATCTTCTTTTTGAGAAGGACAAATTCCATTGCTACACTCAAATACATTAATAGATTTTTTCTCTACACTATTAATAATTTCTTTTAAAGTATATTCACTTGGCTTTTTAACAAGCATAAATCCACCTTTAGCACCCTTATAAGATTTCAAAAGTGCATCTTTGGCAAGAGCTTGTAAAATTTTTGCTAAAAAACTTTTTGGTATATCCAAAACGTTTGACATAGTATCTACATCTTGTGGTTCTTGGGATTTTGCTATATGAATTAAAGACAATAAAGCATATTCGCTAGCTTTGGTAAATAACATTTGTTCCTTTCAAGTTATAAATATAATATATTATTTTTGGTTATTAATAAAAATTTTTATTATATCAAAAATAAGTATCGATAAATATTAAATTTCATATTTTTTAAAATTCAGCATTTTTTTTGGTTTTTTAGTTATAATTACACCTTTTAATTTAAATACCGCTCAGGAGGTCTATTATGGCTTTAGATTCGGCTAAAAAAGCAGAAATAGTTGCAAAATTTGCTAGAAAAGAAGGAGATACAGGTTCTCCAGAAGTTCAAATCGCACTTTTAAGTGCAAGAATTTCAGATTTAACAGAACACTTAAAAATCTACAAAAAAGATTTTTCTTCTCGTTTAGGTCTTTTAAAGCTTGTTGGTCAAAGAAAAAGACTTTTATCTTATCTAAAAAGAAAAGATTATCAAGCTTACACTAAATTAATCAGCGAATTAAACTTAAGAGATAAATAAGCCTCGTGCTTATTTATCTTTAATATATTTTTATTATATTTATTTACTACTACTTTAATTTAAGCTTTCAAAATTTTGATATTTTATTCACAAGAGTTTCACAATGTGAATTTGTCTTCTAAGTATCTAAAAATAGCACTTTAAGTTTTATAAATAAAAATATTTTTCACATTTAAATTTATTGATTTTTAATGTTTTTTCACTTTTGCTATAAAAAACCCATCTGCATAGTCATCTGGCAAAACTCTTTTAGCAAGTGATAAATCAAATTCATCACTTCTTGAGTAAATAAAATTAACATTAGCTAAATCAAAATCAAGCAATTCTAATTTAAAATTTTCATTTCTTAGTGCGTTTTCTAAAACTGCTTCATTTTCTTCTCTTAAAAATGTACAAGTGCTATATACTAACTCGCCACCATGTTTTAAAGCTAACAATGCTGAATGCAAAAGTTTTTTTTGTAAATTTGCTATCTGCTTAATTTCTTTTGTATTTTTTTGTATTTCAAAACCCATTTTTGCAAAAGTTGAGCAAGGTGCATCAAGTAAAATTTTATCAAATTTCAAAGGACAAGCTTTACCTATAGTACGTGCGTCTTTTAAGAAGCATTTTACAATTTTAACTTGATAATTTTCCATAGTTTTTTTTAAGGTAAAAAAACGTGTTTTAGATAATTCACAACTTGCTAAATAACCCTCATTTTGCATAAAATTAGCTAAATTTAAGCTTTTTCCACCAGGAGCTGCGCACATATCTAGCACATTCTCACCGGCTTTAGCACCTAAAGTTTTAGCACATAAGTATGAAGAATAATTTTGTATATAAAACTTGCCCTCATCAAAAGCTTTCATTGAACTTAATTTGCTTTTGAAAATACTAGGTATTTTATAGCAATATGGATCAATTTTTTCAAATTTTATATTTTCATTATTTAAAATTTCTTCTAGTTTTTCATTATCAACAAGTAAGGAATTTCTAAAAATATTAATATATTTTTCTTGATTAAAACTTTGAAGGATTTGTTCTTTTTGCTCTTTTGTATAAATTTCATCTAAAGCTGTATTTAAATCAAGTAAGGCCATAAAAATCCTTTAAAAATAAATACGCAGCTAAAGAATCAAGTTTGCCATCTTTTTTCTTTAAATTCACCATGCCAAGTTCTTGTGCATTTTTAGAACTAAAACTCTCATCAACAAAAAAAATTTCTTTGTCAAATTCAAGTAAGGATATGAAATACTCTATCCTTTTTCGCATTTCATCTTCACTAGATCCACCTAAAGGAATTCCTACTACTAAAGTATTAATATCATACTCTTTGATATATTTTTTTACCTCATTTGCTGCTTGATTACGATTTTTTCTAATAATAGCTTCAAGTGGCATAGCTATACTTTTATTAACACACAAAGCAACACCAATACGCTTTAAACCTATATCTAATGCTAAAGTTTTCATAAGCAAGCTCTTATTTTTACTCCAGATATTTCTACCAAACCCTCAAGTTCATACTCATAAACTCTATCGCCAAATTTTTTTAAAACTTTTTCTAAATCATCTTCATGCTTTAAAAAACTTAACAAATCATCTTCACTTTGCTCTTGATGAAACTCTCCAAACATTTTTACAAATTCTTCAAAATCATGAATTAAATTTGCTTTTTTTGTAGCTAAAAGTAGATTTGTCCCTTCGCTTTCATTTTTCCTATGAGGTAATACATATATAGGTTTATTCATGCTTAAAGCAAGCCTTGCACTTTGCATAGAACCACTTTTTAAATCAGCTTGAGCTATTACAACAACCTCACTTAAAGCAATGATAAGTCTATTTCTTAGTAAAAAATCATAGGGCTTTGCCTTGTAATTTCCTTCATTTTCACTTAAAGCCAAAGCATTTTCATAAATATTTAAAATTTCATTTGTGTTTGCTTTTGGATAAATCTCATCAAGCCCATTAGCAAATATAGCTATAGTTTGAGGATAAGCTATTTTAGCTGCTTGGATATCCACCCCCAAAGCTCCGCCACTTACCACACAAACCTTAGCTTTTTTTAACAAAGTCACCAATTCAACAAGACAATTTTTAGTATAAACACTCATTTTTCTAGAACCTATAATAGCTACTTTTCTAGCATTTAAAAGCTCTAAATTACCTTTATAATAAATCTTTGAAGGTGGATTTAAAAGATTTTTAAAATCTTCAATATTCTCAATAAATTTCATTTAAATACACAAGCTCAACTGAATTTAACAAATCTTTACTTTGCACCAAAGCTTTAAAAGTCTTTTCTCTTGGGTGACCAATAGCGATAGCAAAACCTTTCTTTTTTGCCTCTTCTACTGCTTGTCTGAGTTGGTTTTTAATATATGCTATATCATCTTCATTATCCAAAAAAACATCTCTAGCTATATAAGGTTGTTCAAAATGACTTACTAAATTTTTAGCTTTAGAATTTCCTATGGTTCTTGAATCCACAAAAATAAAATCATTTTGCTTAAAAGCATTAAATAATTTATCCATAGCCTGCTTATTTGCAGTAAATAAACTTCCTGTGTGGTTGTTAATAAATTTTACTTTTGGAAATTGTTCTTTTACAAAAGCTACGCGCTTGCTTATTTTTTCCATATCATCACTAGGGTGTAAAGTATTTAATTCTGCCTTGTCATATTTTATAGCAGCAAGAGGCAAATGTACCATAAAAAAGTCAAAATCCTTTGCAAACTCAGCTGTATAAGGATGGCGTTTATCAGGTGGAAAAAAAGATGGGATTAACTTTAAATTTGTTTTTTTAAGCATATCTACATGAGTGTGACTTGCCATATCATCTATAATAATTGCTAGACGAGGTTTGCTATTTTTTTGCACTAGGGTTTGAGTTTTATTATCCTCATTTTTATCTGATATATTTTGCTCTTTATTGATTAATTCTTTGCTTGTATTTTGATCTATTACTTCTAAAATTAAAGTTTGATTATCCTCTTTAGTTTGATTTAACTCTATATTTGCAGGGCTTAAGTTTAAAATTTCACTAATATTTTTATCTAAAAATTCTAATTTTTCATTTTCTAAAGTTAAATTTATATCATTAAAACTAAAATTATTTTCTTGCTCTATTGTAGGTGACAATGGTTCTTTTTCAGCTATGGTTTGATTGAAATCTAAAACTTTATTTTCTTCTTTTTTTAAAAACAAAGCTCCAAATGCAAAAAGAAAAATTCCAAATATAACAAGACAAAGTGCTAAAAGCACTTTGTGTTTTTTATTTATAGTTTTCAAATTAGTTTTTATCTTTATCAACTAATTTTTTAGCGCTAATCCAAGGCATCATAGCGCGAAGTTCGCGTCCTGTTTTTTCTATCAAAGAATCATTCATTAATTTACGCTCTGCGTGCATTCTTGCAAAATTTGCTCTTCTTTCTAAGATAAAATCTTTAGCAAAACTTCCATTTTGTATATCTTTTAAAACACCTTTCATAGCCTCTTTAGTTTCTTTGGTAATAATCTTAGGCCCTGTGATATAATCTCCATATTCAGCTGTATTAGAAACAGAATATCTCATATCAGCAATACCACCTTGATAAATCAAATCTACAATTAATTTCATTTCATGCAAACACTCAAAATACGCCATTTCAGGTTCATACCCTGCTTCAACTAAGGTTTCAAAACCAGCTTGGATTAAAGCACTAAGTCCTCCACAAAGTACTGCTTGCTCACCAAATAAATCTGTTTCAGTTTCAGCTTTAAAAGTCGTTTCTATAATACCTGTTCTACCACCACCTATAGCACTAGCATAACTTAAAGCTAAATTTTTAGCATTTTTACTCTCATCTTGGTGGATAGCAATTAAACAAGGAGTACCCCCACCTATACTAAATTCATGCCTTACAGTATGACCTGGAGCTTTAGGAGCTATCATAATCACATCTATACCTTTTGGAGCAACAATTTGTCCATAGTGGATATTAAATCCATGTGCAAATGCTAGAGTTTTACCTGCTTTTAATTCAGGTTTAATTTCTTCATTAAAAATTTCACTTTGAATTTCATCAGGAGCTAAAATCATAATCAAATCTGCTTCTTTAGTAGCTTCTTTTACGCTTTTTACTATAAAATTTGCTTTTTGAGCTTTTGCCCAACTTTGCCCACCCTCTTTTAAGCCTATGATAACATTTACACCACTATCTCTTAAATTCATAGCGTGAGCATGACCTTGAGAGCCAAAACCTATAATAGCTACTTTTTTTGATTTTATTAAATTAATATCACAATCTTTATCATAATAAATTGATACAGCCATTATGCACTCCTAAAATTAAAATTAAAGCAAAGATTATAACTAAAAAATATAAATTTAATCCTTTTATGATAAAATTTAAGTTTTGAAAAATTACTATAAAGAGTCTTATGAAAGAATTATTTAATCAACTAAGCTATGGTCTAAATGCTGATGAAATTACCAATAAAAACAAGCAAATCATTAGAGAATTATTAACTTGTGATATTATTAAATTTTATAAAAACAAGTACTATTTAAAAGATGGCTTTACTTTTGGTAAGATTGATATTTCAGTTAATGGAACGGGATTTTTAGAAAGTTTTGATCCTGCTTTTAAGCGTGATTTGCTCATAGAAAATAAAAATTTAAAAGGAGCAAATTATGCTGATATAGTTGTAGCAAAATTACTCCCTCTTAAAAAAAAGCGTCCAAGTGCTAAAGTTATTTTAATACTTAAAAGAGCCCATGAAACTTCTTTGGTTATAACTAAAAGATACGGCGAAGCAGTCCTTGGAGTAAATATTCAAACAGGACTTACATGTGCCTTAAAAGCCTCTCAAAAATCCTTAAAAGCTCTGCCTTTAGGAACTATTTTAAAAGTAGAAAATCATGATAATAATATCACTGAAGTGATAGGGCATATTGATGATGATTTTGTAGATGAAAAAATTTCCTTAGCACTTTTTAATAAAAATGCAGTTTTTGATAATTTATGTGAAAATGAAGCAAGAGCCTATGGAAATAAAGTTGATGCGAGTATGTATCCATCAAGAAAAGATCTTAGAAATTTAAATTTTTGCACCATTGATCCAATTGATGCAAAAGATTTTGATGATGCAATTTATTATGATAAAAACGAGCATGCTATTTATGTAGCCATAGCTGATGTAAGCGCTTATGTGCATGCTTATAGTGCTATTGATAAAGAAGCAAGATCAAGGGGTTTTTCGATTTATTTTCCTCATATTGCCATACCTATGCTACCAAGAGCTTTGAGTGAAAATATTTGCTCACTAAAACCTAACGAAGATAGATTAGCATTTTGTTTTAAAATAAGTTTAGATCAAAACAATGAAGTGATTAAAGAAGAGCTTTTTGAGGCTATTATCAACTCAAAACGCCGTTTTAATTACGATGAAGTTGATGAGTATTTACAAACGCAAGAAGATTTAGGCGCAATCAATTGGCTTTATGAAGTTTTTAAAATCACTCAAAATTTACGCAAAAAACGATTAAAAAATGCTTGTGAGTTTAAAACCCAAGAGCTAAGAATGACTTTAGATGAAAATAATAAACTCATAAAAACACACCTTGAAAATGACACAGCCTCGCATAATTTAATCGAAGATTGCATGCTTTTAGCTAATAAAGCTGCAGCAAAAATCATTGATATAGGAGTTTTTAGAAATCATTTAAGTCCTGATTATAAAAAAATAGATCAATTGCTAGCTGATCTTTCAACACTTAGCATAGATATTAATCCTAAAAATAATGTCATAGAATTATTTAAAGACATTCAAGTCTTAGCAAATGAGCTAAATATAAGAGAAGAAGTAGATAAACTCATCATCAAAGCACAAAAAAAGGCAGAATATTCTAGTGAAAATGCGGGACATTTTGGCTTAGGTTTTGATAAATATACCCATTTTACAAGCCCTATTAGAAGGTATTCTGATCTTATTTTACACAGACTTTTAAAAGCTAAAATCAACAATGATGAAAAAATGTTTAATTATTTGCTTTTAAATATACAAAGTACTTGCGAGGAATTAAGCTTACTAGAAAGAGAAGCAGATAAGGTTGCTTGGTATTTTATGGATAGAAAATTTGCAAGATGGGCAAAAGAAAATATAAGGAAAAAATTTAAAGCTTTGGTGGTTGAAAATCAAAGTTCATTGCAAGTAAAATTAAATGATGAAATTAAAGGAGCTTTGATTACCATCATAGACTCAAGGGCAAATTTATTAGAAAATGTGGAAGTAGAAATCACTGAAGTAGATATTGTTAGTGCTAAAATTTTTGGTAAAATCACTAAACATTTTAGTTTAGAAAGAAACCAAAATGTATAAAAATCAACTCCAAGGCTTACTTAATAGCAATAATTTTCCTAATTATTTCTTACTTTATGGAGCAGATAATTTCCAAATAGAGCTTTATACTAAATTTATTAAAGACAAATACTCTTTTGATGAGAGTTTAAGATTTTATTTTGAAGAATATGATTTTAAGCAAGCCTATGATTATTTATCTAGCGCTTCCTTATTTAGCGAAAGAAAACTATTAGAAATCAAAACTCAAAAGAAAATCCCAAGTAAAGAACTCAAGCAACTTTTACAGCTTTGTCAAAATTCACAAGATAATTATTTTTTACTTGAAATTTATGATGAAAGCTCTAAACAAAGTGAAGCGGAGAAAATTTTTGCTAATAATTTTTGTAGATTTTATAAAGTAAATTCAGCTAAGGAGGGTATGGAATTACTAGCTTTAAAAGCTAAAGAGTTAAATATCAATATTACTCAAAATGCCCTTTATGCTCTTTTTTATAATTTTAATGAAAATTTATATTTAGCAGCTAATGAGTTAAATAAATTTAGTGGTTTAAATATCGATGAAAAAATCATTCAAGAGCATTGTTATAGTTTAAGCACTATTAGCTTTGAAAATTTTTTTGACAAACTAATGCAAAAAAAAGATTTAAGAAATGAACTTGAAAATATTTTAGAAAATTACAATGAAATAGCATTGATTAATGCCTTATATGCAAATTTTTATAGACTTTTTAAAATAGCTTTACATATTAAAATTTATGGAAATTTAGACTTAAAGGAAATTTTAGGCTATGCCCCGCCTATTTCTGTGGCACAAAATCTTCAAAAACAAGCTCTTATGATCAAAATATCGCAATATAAAAATATCTTTTTAATACTTTGTAATTGCGAATACGAATTAAAAAAGAATTCTAAAATAGAAAAAAAAGAGTTTTTAATCGCAACACTTTTGCAACTTAGCTCCATGTTAAAAAGTTAAATTAAGAAAACTTATGGTAGAATAAAATCCGCATTTTATGCGAAATCCTTGCCTAAAAATTTAGGCTTTATATCCACAAGGAGAAATTAAATGAGACATTATGAAGTTTTATTCATATTAAAACCAACACTTACAGAAGAAGAAGTAAGTGCTAAGTTGGAATTCGTAAAAGAAGTCCTTACAAAAAATGGCGCAGAAATTGAAAGCGTAGTTCCAATGGGAACAAGAAAACTTGCGTACAAAATTAAAAAATACGAAAGAGGAACTTATTTTGTAATTTATTTCAAGGCTCCTACAAATTTAATTGCAGAGCTTGAAAGGGTATTAAGAATCACTGAAGAAGTAATTAGATTTTTAATCGTAAAATATGAAAATAAAAAAGAAATTGCAGCTTGGGAAAAACTAAGCAAAGGTATCAAACAAAATAAAAAAGAAATCAAAGCTAGTGAAAGTACAGAAGGCTAATTAATGTTTAATAAAGTCGTTTTAGTAGGTAATCTTACAAGGGATATAGAAATGCGCTATGCTCCATCAGGTAGTGCAATAGGCTCTTCTGCTATAGCTGTAACAAGAAGATTTAGTACAAATACAGGAGAAAAAAGAGAAGAAACCTGCTTTATCGACATTAGTTTTTTTGGTAGAACAGCAGAGATTGCTAATCAATATCTTAACAAAGGTAGTAAAGTTTTAATTGAAGGTCGTTTAAGATTTGAGCAGTGGAGTGATCAAAATGGACAAAATAGATCAAAACACAGTATTCAAGTTGAAAATTTAGAAATGTTAGGTTCAACCGTACAAAATAGTCAGCAAAACAATTTTGACAATCAAAATTATGGTTATAATCAAAATTTTAATCAACAACAAAGCTTTGATCCTTATGCTCAAGTACAAACCAGAACAAACCCATCAAATACTTATCAAAATCCTCAAAAAGAAACTCCTATGAAGGAAATTGATATTGATAAATATGATGATGACACAGAATTACCATTTTAAAGGAAAAAATCATGGCAGAAAAAAGAAAATATTCACGTAAATATTGCAAATACACTGAAGCTAAAGTTGATTTCATCGATTATAAAGATACAGCATTGTTAAAACATGCTTTATCAGAAAGATTTAAAATCATGCCACGCCGTTTAACAGGCACTAGCAAAAAACACCAAGAAATGGTTGAAGTTGCTATTAAACGCGCAAGACATGTAGCGCTGATCCCTTATATCGTAGATAGAAAAGAAGTTGTTACTAATCCTTTTGAAGGATTATAATTAAATCAATCCCAAGCTTTTTAGCTTGGGAAAATAAAAGGTTGTTTTATGTTTTCAGATATAGAATCTGAAATTTATGTTATTTTGCTTGCTTCTGTTGCTATTATAGCAGTTTTAAATCCTTTTGGAAATCTTCCTCAATTTCTCGCAATGACTGAGGGCTTAGATGCTGATACAAGAAAAAAACTTTTTAGAAATATCATTTATACTGCATTTTGTATTGTTTTAGTTTTTTTACTTTCTGGACCGTTTATCATGAAATATTTATTTAAAATAGATATTAATGATTTAAGAGTTGCAGGTGGTTTGATTTTAATCATTATGAGCACTAAAAACTTACTTTTTACTCCATCAAGTTCTCAATTTCAACACTATCAAGGATTAAGCCATAAAGAATTATTAAAAAAAAGTATAGTGCCAATGGCATTTCCTATGCTAGTAGGCCCTGGAACACTTTCTACTATAGTGGTTATTTCAGAAGATCAAAATTTAGCCATAGCTGTAGCTTCTGTATTACTTACCTTTGCTTTTATTTTTGCCTTGTTCCACTTTTCAGCTACTATTGAAAAAGTCATAGGAAAGCTTGTGCTTTATGTTTTTTCACGCATTGCTTTAGTTTTTATTATGGCTATGGGAGTGAAAATGATAGCTATTGGGGTTCAAACTTACATCCAATCTAATTTAGGATAAATAAAAAAACTTTTTTGTAAAAACACTTCTTCATTTACTGTTTTATTATCATTTAATAAAACACTAATATTTATTGCTACAATGCTTTTTGCATTAGCATTATTTGCTATCAATTTGTATCCTTTACACTCACCTAAAGGATAAGCATAATCAATTCGTATTTTTATATTATTATATTCAAAATTATATTCATCTAAACATTCTTTATCCTCCAAATAAGCTTGATATAAAAAATATTTAGAAAGCTCTTTTGCATCATGGAGTAAAATCTTTCCTTGAGTATAAAGAGTTAAATCTTTCATAATTCTTGGAGAATATGAAGAAATTTTTATTATAAATATCATAACAAAAGAGATAAATATAATAAAAGATATTGTATAAATCATAGCAAAAGATTTTTTCATAAAAACATCCACTTAGATAAACATTCATTTTGACTTTTATCGCATATTAAAACTTTTAGTGCCTTATCATCTTGCTTGAAAATAAGCTTTGAAATATTTTGAGCTAGCAAAAAAGATCGTTTGTTATGATTTAAATCATCTATTTGTATATAAATATTTTCATTTTCTAAATACACCCTAATATAAGCATATAAAATAGTATAAAATCCACTAAAATTCTCATTAATAAAATATATTTTCTCTCTATCGCTAACTAGCACTTTATAAATTTTTGAATTTTTTATATCATAAAAATACATATAATCATTAGCATATATTTTTAACTTTTTTTCACTATGCATATCTTTATAATTACTTAAAATTCCTTTAGAACTTCCATTTTCTACAAAATGCAAATTGCTTTTTGGACTAAAAAAACTTTCATTATTTTCTAAAATAACACCACTAAAATTTAACTTTTTTAACGATATATCATAAAAAATATCATCATTTGCACTCATATAACATTCAAAAGAGCTACTTGTCAATGTCACATTTAAACAAGAATGATAAAATTTTTCCATACTAAGCAAAGTTTGGTTTAAATTTAAAAATACTGTGTTGGAATTTTTAATTTTATAACTATGATTATAAAGATGTATAGCCGGATTGCTTAAGATGGTAATCAATACACCCAAGATAACAAGGCTTAGTGCAAGCTCTAACAAGCTAAAAGCTTTTTTCATCTATAAAAGCTTCTTTGTAGGATAAATCTTTTATTTTTAAAGATTTAAGTTTAAACTCATTACTAGTGTATTCTAAAAAGTTATAAGTATTTATATGTATTTCTTTTGCTTTATATGAAGGAATTTTCTTTAGCAATTCTTTTTCTTCATTAAAAAGGGTTTGATTTTGCCATATAACATTTAAAGATTTATTTGCAAATACAAGATAATAAGATCCAAAAATAAAAGATAAAATTACAATACAAAAAGCAAGCTCTAGGAGACTAAAAGCTTGCTTCATTTATTTAAACTTGCATTAAAAGCTTCAAAAAAGGCACCGCGTAAAGCTCTTTTTTCTAAAGCTTCAATTCCTTTTATAGTTACTCCTGCTGGAGAACAAATTTTTTCTTTAATAATAGCAGGATGAGCATGATTAAACAAAGCACTAAAGCTTTCAAAACTTGCACGAGTAAGCTCATAACTAAGCTCATTTTTTAAACCATTTTTCACACCTGCATTAGCTAAACTTTCTGCTACCAAAGCCAAAAATGCAGGAGCACAACCACTCAAAACCATAGCTATATCAAATTCTTTTTCATTTTGCAAACTTATGGCTTTACCAAAAGTATTTAGCAAAGATAAAATTTCATCTTTAAATAAATCTTTTTCCATTAAATAAGCAGTTGTAGAAGCTTTAAATTCGGCTGCTGTATTTGGCATAATTTTCACATAATTTTGTGCATCAATACAATGAAGCCGCTCAAAAGTAGTGTTTGCTAAAACCGAAATGAGCCACTTTGCCTTGCCTTTTAATTTAACAGCTACTTCTTCTAATGCATAAGGTTTAAAAGCCAAAATAATATTTTTATTATCCATATCAAACTCATCATACGATAATACTTTTAAATTTAAACCACTGGCTTTTTTTAAATCCCTAGCAACAATAACTACTTTATAAGTATCCTCTAAACCTTTAGCTATAGCACTTGCCATAGCACCATTTCCTAAAATATAAATTTCAGACATTATTTTGTTTGTTTAATAAAAGCTGAAATCTTTTCAGACTGAAAATAATTAGGATATTTGCTTGTATCTAAAATCACTTGCACTAAAGAGTTATTATCATAATTCATCACAACAGGTGCTAAAAAATTTACCGTAGATTCTTCTAATGGCTCATTAATAGCCACTATAACAAACACACCAAAATTAGTTTGCTCATTTAAAGCTAATAATTCTTGATAATAATCAGGCACTTCAAAATCATAATCAGGACGGATCATATAAGGATCAATCATCACAAAAGAAAAATCTTTACCATCAAGGCTTTTAAGTCTATAAAAAACCTCGTCTATTTTATAAAAGTTCATATTTTTGGTATCTTCAAACCCTAAAATAGGACATTTAACCTCTAAGTTCATCTTGCCTCCTAAAATCTATTGACTAAGAAATTACAACTCATAAAGCAATTTTAGTTCCAACTTTAAAATTACACTAATTAAAAGTTTTTGAATATAATTTTAGTTTTAAAAATTAACATTTTCATAAACATAAAAACACTATAATTATAAATTATCAAAAATTTATAAGGTAACACTATGAAAAAACTTTTTATTTTTTCACTTATTATTGCGAGTTTATTTTTAGGGGCATGCAGCTCAAAAAAAGCTGAAGATTTATATAATCTAAGCTCAATGGAATGGTATCAACAAATTATAAAAGATTTGCAAGAAAAAAATCTTGAAGCAGCTGATAAACACTATACTTCAATGGCAGCTGAGCATATTGCTGATCCATTATTAGAGCAAACTTTACTTATATTAGCTCAAGCTCATATAAGCGAAGAAGAATATGAAATGGCAAATTTTTATCTTGATGAATACTTAAATAAATTTGGTGATTCAAAAAATGTAGCTTATATAAGATATTTAAAAATCAAAGCCAAATTCGACTCTTTTGCTGTGCCAAATCGCAACCAAGCACTAATGCTAAAAACAATAGAAGAAATCAATGAATACAATCAAAACTACCCTAATGTGCAATATAATGATCTAATTGACACCATGCTTACTAAATTTAATCTTGCAGTTTTTTATCTTGATACAAGTATAGCAGAGTTGTACGAGAAAAAAAATAGAGAGCAAAGCTATGAGATTTATAAGCAAAAAATAGAAAATTCCGATTTTAATAAAATCGATATGATCAAACCAGAACTTCCATGGTATAGAAAAATATTTGAAGAAGGTATAATGTAATGAAATTAGAAAATACTCAAAACTATCCGACAAAACTTCCTGTTCTTGTGGAAGATGAGCTTTTTTTATACCCTTTTATGATAACACCGATTTTTTTAAATGACATGCAAAATATCAAAGCCTTAGATACTGCTTTGCAAAATGAAAGCATGATTTTTGTAGCGCCATCAAAAATTGAAGGTGGGCGTGGTTTTGATGATATTTATGATTGCGGGGTAATAGGGACTATAATGAGAAAAGTTCCACTGCCTGATGGTAGGATTAAAATTTTATTTCAAGGTTATGCTAAAGCTAAGATTATTGAGAAGATCTCAGATGATCCTTTATTTGCTCTAGTTGATTTAATCCACCAAGAACCATTATGCAACACAAAAAAAGAGGCTATCATTGAAGTAGTAAGAGAAAAGGCTAAAGCTTTATCTACTGTGAGTCATTATTTTCCACCTGATCTTTTAAGAACCATAGAAGAAGATGTTGAGCCTAGTAGAATTTGTGATTTGATACTAAATTCTATCAAAATCAAAAAGCAGCAAGCATATGAATTTTTTATTGAAACAAACTTGGAAACAAAACTTTTAAATTTAATTGATCATTTAGCTAAAGAAATTGAAGCAAATAAAATCCAAAAAGAAATCAAAAACAAAGTTCATTCTAAAATAGACAAAGTCAATAAAGAATATTTCTTAAAAGAACAACTCAAACAAATTCAAAGAGAACTTGGAAGTGATATACAAAAAGAAAGTGAAGTAGAAGAATATAATAAAAAATTAGAAAAGAAAAAAGCTTTTATGTATGAAGAAGCTTACAAAGAAATCAAAAAACAAATTCAAAAATATGAAAGAATTCATCAAGATAATTCAGAAGCATCTATGGTGCAAACTTACATAGAGACAGTTTTAGATATACCTTTTGAGCACTCTTCAAAGAAAAAACTTAATTTAAAAGATGTGTCTTCACAGCTTAACAGTGATCATTATGCATTAGAAAAACCAAAAGAACGCATTGAAGAATACTTTGCCGTTAAAGAACTTTTAGAAAAACGCAAAATCAAAGATAGAGATGGTGCTAAAGTTATTTTATGTTTAGTTGGACCTCCAGGTGTTGGTAAAACTTCTTTAGCAAATTCGGTCGCAAAAGCACTAAAAAGAGAGTTGGTGCGCATAGCTTTAGGCGGTTTAGAGGATGTTAATGAATTAAGAGGACATAGAAGAACCTATATAGGAGCTATGCCAGGACGTATTATACAAGGACTTATAGAAGCTAAACAAAGCAATCCTGTTGTTGTGCTTGATGAAATTGACAAACTAAGTCGCAACCATAGAGGAGATCCAAGTGCGGTTTTACTTGAAATCTTAGATCCTGAACAAAATACTAAATTTAGGGATTATTATCTAAATTTCAACATCGATTTAAGTAAAATCATTTTCATAGCTACTGCAAATGATGCAAGCTTAATACCTGCTGCTTTAAAAGATAGAATGGAATTTATAGAGCTTAGCTCTTACACTCCTCAAGAAAAATTCCAAATAGCCAAAAACTATCTCATACCTGATGAAATAAAAAAACATGGACTCAAGGAAAAAGAAATTAGCTTTGATGATGATGCTATAGAATTAATAGTAAATGAATATACTAGAGAATCAGGTGTAAGAAATTTAAGAAGAAAGATTGCTGAAGTTTGTAGAAAATGTGTTAAAAAACTTCTTTTAGAGGAAAATACTAAACACATTCAAATCAATACTAAAAATTTAAAAGATTTTTTAAGCAAAAAAGTCTTTGAAATAGAAAAACATGAAAAAGAAAACAAAATCGGACAAGTAAATGGACTTGCATGGACTGCAGTGGGTGGAGATGTATTAAAAATAGAAACTATTAAAATCAAAGGTAAAGGCGAGCTAACTCTTACAGGAAGTTTGGGTGATGTAATGAAAGAATCAGCAAAAATTGCCCAAAGTCTTATTAAAAATTTAATTGATGAAAAGCAAATTATAGTACCTGAAAATCTTTTTTATAAAGAAAATGAGAGTGTTTACAATCAATATAATCTTCATATTCATGTTCCAGATGGCGCAACACCAAAAGATGGACCAAGTGCAGGCATAACAATTACTACAGCTATTGCTTCTATTTTTAGTGATAAAAAAGTAAGATCTGATGTTGCAATGACAGGAGAGATTGACTTAATGGGTAATGTTTTACCAATAGGTGGCTTAAAAGAAAAATTAATTGCTGCTTACAAAGCTGATATTAAAACGGCCATAATCCCACATAAAAATTACGAAAGAGACTTAAAAGATATCCCAGAGGAAGTAATAGAAAATATGAAAATAATTGGGGTAAAAACTTTAAATGAAGTATTAAAAATAGCTCTTGTGTAAAAAAACTAGAAGCTTATTAAGCTTCTAGTTTATCCATAATCAACTTGCTGTCTTTTTCTAACTCTCTTATATCACTAATAATTGAATCATAATCTTCTTTTGTTATATTTTCTTTTTTAGCTACTTCTATGGCTTTATTTGCAGAATGTTGTATTTTTTCACTTTTAGAGTCCATTTCGCTTTGAGAAATTAAAGGACAGAAAATACTTTTAGCATCTTCATCTTTACATAAAGTAGAAATAGGATCTAAATTTTGAAGTTTCTCTTGTGAACCGTTAAGTGTTAAATATACATCTGATTTATATAAAATATGATCTATTTTCATAGCTGATAAAGTCAAATCAGAAGCAAAATTAACAAATTCTTTTCCTAAATGGGAACTTTTATCCTCTAATTCCCTAAATGCTTCACTAAAATCAGCAATTTTACTATTAGAAGAATTTGCAATATCAAATACCTTTTCACTATTTTCTTGTATAGAGCTAATTTCCTGATTCATTACTTGAATTGCTAAAGTAATCTCACCTGTTGCTTTTTGAGTTTTTTCTGCAAGTTGCCTTACTTCATCCGCAACCACCGCAAAACCTCTACCATGCTCTCCTGCACGAGCAGCCTCAATAGCCGCATTTAGTGCAAGAAGATTGGTTTGATCTGCTATATCTCTAATAACTTCAACAATCGCATTAATGCTTTGAGCATTTGAAGCAAAAGTATCAACAGCGTTTTTACTTTCATCAGCTACCTGCATCATAGAAGAAATTGAATCTTGCAAGTTGCCAACCTCTAGACCATTTTTTTGAGCAGTATCTGAAATAATCTTAATATCACCAAAAACTTCTCTCATTAATTTAATAATCCCGTTTAATGCAGAAGATAAATCATTTAAATTTTTATTTTGACTATTTAAACTTAAATCCATCAATTCTCTCGATAAAGCATTTTTAAAAACAGATTTTCCTGTTTTTTCTATATCATCCAAAGCTTTATTGATAAAATTAATATTATGAACAAAAATTCCTTTTAAACCTTCAGGAATAGCCCTTCTAAAATATTCTCCTTTTTGCGAACAAGCAATAGAAGTATTAATTTCTCTCAAATAAGCTTCTAAACCATCTATAGTATTGTTAAGATTATCCGCAATTTCTTTTAGTTTTTTATTATTGCATTTAATATATACAATTCTTGAATCAAAATTACCATTTTTTAGCTCTCTGCTGAGATGTAAAATTTTATCACTAAATTCCTCTTCCTTTTTTAAGATAAATAAATTGCATATAAGCAACAAAAACAAAACTAAAAAAAATCCAGAGGAAATAAATTCTGTAAAAAACAAAGAAATTCCACAGCCTAACATACTTAAAATAATACCGATAAACATAATATTTTTCATAAAAATCCTTTTTAGTTATTTTTGAATTTCCATCATTAGTTCATTATAAGTCATTCCATAAGATTTCACTATTGTTTCCAACTCTTCAATCCCGGATTTAACACCATTATCCTTTTCTTTCACTAAAAGTATCTTATATATTTCTTCCATTGTCTTAATGGCTTCTGTTTTTGGTTTTCTTCTTACTGAATAATAATTCAAAATACTTCCGTTTGTATCACACGAAGCAGTAACATTAGCAAATACCCAATAATAATCATTATATTTTGTTTTATTTTTTACAAAAGCAAAAACTTCTTTTTTAAGTTGAATGTTATCCCATAAATATTTAAAAACCGTTCTTGGCATATCAGGATGACGCATAATACTATGAGGTTTGTATAAGATTTCATCTATTTTATAATCAGAATATTTCAAAAAATCCTCATTTGCATAAATAATCTCACCTTTTAAATTTGTTTTTGATGTTATCAAAACATCTGATGTTAGAATTTTTTCTACAGACATAATTTGATCTCCTCAGTTTTAATCAAAAAAGAGAGTGATTATATCTTATATACAAACAACAATTTATAAATAAAATTTATAAAAATCACTTTTGAAGCTCTAAGATTAGCTGATTATAACTCATACCATAAGAGCTAACTATTTTAACAAGCTCATCAACTCCAGCTTTTATACCGCCCTTTTCCTCAGCCTCTAAAAGAATTTTATACACTTGCTCTATTGTCGGTATAGCTTCTCTTTTAGGTTTTCTTCTTACTGAATAATAATTTATAATATTTCCTTGCTCATCAAACGAAGCCGTAACATTAGTAAAAACCCAATAATAATCATTTTGTTTGGTTTTATTTTTTACAAAAGCAAAAATTTCTCTCCCATCTTGTATATAATCCCACAAACACTTAAAAACAGTTCTTGGCATATCAGGATGACGCACAATATTATGAGGTTTGTATAAGATTTCTTCCATTTTATAACCTGCATATTTCAAAAAATCATCATTAGCGTAAATAATATCCCCTTTTAAATCTGTTTTAGAGGTTATTAAAGTATCTGGCTCTAAAATTTTTTCTTGCGACATTTTTTTTCCTATTATTTATTTACAAAATATTATATTTTATTTATCATAAAATTTCATTGAAATTAAAACCTTTGTCATAAAGTATTTTTCTAACTAAATCTTGATGTTCCTTTCCTTTAGTTTCTAAGGTAATTGAAATCATCGCATCGCCATATTCAAGCTTGGTTGAAAATCTATCATAGTCAATTTTAACTATATTAGCTTGAGCCTCTTTAATCGCATCACTTAAAGCACTTAAAGCACCTGGTTTATCAATCAAAGTAACGTTGATAAGCATTTTTCTAAATGCCTTAAACAAACCTTTTTCTATGATAATATTTAACATTTGCACATCAATATTTCCACCACTTAAAATCACACCGATTTTTTTATGATTTTTTAAATCTATTTTTTTATGCAAAAGTGCAGCAACTGCTGATGCTCCAGCACCTTCAACTGTGATTTTATGTTTTTCAAGTAAATACAATACTGCATTAGCTATTTCTTCATCATCAACTTGAATAAAATCATCAACACATTCAAGAATAATATCAAAATTAATTTTATTCACATCACGCACTGCTATACCATCAGCTATAGTTCTAACAGCTTTTGAATTGATTATTTTTTTACTTTTAAAACTCTCATACATAGCAGGAGCTCCCTTAGCACTCACTCCGATAACTTTTACAGCAGGATTAATTTGCTTAGCGGCACTTGCCACACCGCTAATCAAACCTCCCCCACCAACTGGAGCCAAAATCATATCTAAATCACTTATTTCATCAAGCATTTCAAGCATTAAAGTACCCTGCCCCGCTATAATACTTTCATTTTCAAAAGGATGAATAAAATTTAAATGATGTTCTTTAGCATAATTTAACGCATAAGCATAAGCCTCATCAAAATTATCTCCTTTTAAAATCACTTTTGCACCTAAATTTTTAGTCGCACTTACTTTTAGCAAAGGTGTAGCTTCAGGCATAACAATCACAGCTTCTATCCCAAATTTTTTAGCACTAATTGCAACTCCTTGTGCATGATTTCCAGCGCTTGCAGCTATTACACCTGCTTGCTTTTGTTCTTTACTTAAATTAGCAATAGCATTATAAGCACCTCTGATTTTATAAGCACCTGTTTTTTGTAAATTTTCACATTTTAAAAAAACATCAGTTTCCAAAAACTCACTTAAAAAAGAAGAGTACACCAAAGGGGTTTTTAATACAAAATCTGCAATTTTTTGCTTTGCTTGATAAATTTTATTTAACTCAATCATGATTTACCTTTTTTATCTAATTCTATTTTAATACAACGATCTTGAACACAATTTATACCAAATTTTTTACATTTTTGCATTATTTCATCGTTAATAATACCAAGTTGCATCCAAAAATTTTTAACATTTTTAGCTAAAAGATCTTCAAAAATTTCATTTGCGTAACTTGCTTTTCTAAACATTACAACCGTGTCGATTTCAAAAGAAATTTCCCTTAAATTTCTATAAACTTTCTCGTTTAAAATAAAATCTTCTTTAGGATAGATGGGATAAATTTTATAACCTAAATCTTGTAAATATTTGCTTACAAAATACGAAGGTTTTTCTTGATTAGGACTAAGTCCTATAATGGCGATATTTTTCATAGAACTTAGTATTTTATGACTATCGCTCAATGCTTTTTCCTTATTTTAAAAAAAGCATTGTATCTAAAATAAAATTAACAAAAAGTTTTTTTAACTATTAATAAATAATATAAAACAAAAGCAAACAAAACAAGTACAGCACAAAGTGCATAGACATTAGCAAAACCTATACTTGGTTCAACAATACCCAACAAATAAGGACTAACTCCTATGCCAAAATCCAAAGATAGAAAAAAAGTAGAATTAGCTAACCCCATTTTTTCTTTAGGAGCTAGTTTGATAGCCAAAGCTTGTGCACTTGAAGTAGCATTTGCATAACCTAGTGCACAAAATATACCGGCGATAATAATCATATAAAAATTTTTTGCAAACGCAAGTAAAAGTAAACACAATATAAAACTAAATAATGAAAAAATTATTACAATATTAGCTCCATGTTTATCAAATACCTTTCCAGCAAGAGGTCTAAAAACTATAGAAAATCCAGCATATATTACAAAAAACATAGATCCAGCAAAGCTTAAATTTAAACTTTGAGTATAAGCACTCATATAAGCTATAATAGCTCCAAAAGGACATGCGATCAAAAAAGTAATCAAAGCTAAATTTAAAACTGATTTTTCAAAATAATTATAAATACTAAATTTTCTTTTTACATGATAATGTTTTTCAAATCTTCTTACTTTTAAAAAAATTGATAAAACTAATGCAAAGATAATACTCACACTTGCAATTAAAAAGCTTAGTTGAAATAAGTTGATAGAGTCAAGTTTTATGGCCAAAAAAGGTCCTAAAGCTGAAGTTAAAACAACACTCGTAGCATAATACCCTATACCAATTCCTCTTTTATTACTAGGTATTATTCTAGCAATAGCTGCCCCACAAGCACAAGAACAAATTCCATAGCAAACTCCAGCTAAAAAGCGTATCAATACCAAAAAATACACATTATAAAATTTCAAATACATTAAATTAATAAAAAGATAAAATAAAAGTGAAAATATAATCACTTTTTTTATATTAATACCATCAATAATAGAACCAAAATAAAGTCTAGAAAGCAAAGCACCTATAACAAAAGCACCCATTATAAGTCCTGCGGTGCTAGTTTGAAGATTTAAAACACCCAAAACATAATCTGTACTAGAAATAGTACTCATATAAAAAACAAGACAAATAACAAAATTTATCCCAAAAATACAGAAAAAATTTACATTAAATAAATTATATTTCTTACTAAGACCCATGAAAAAACCTTTCTTAAATTTTTTCATTGATATAATCAAGTAATTTTAAAAGCACTTCTTGATCTTGTTCATCTAATATATCTAAGATTTCTTTTTCATATTTTCTTATACAAACATTTGCATCAAAAAAAATTTCTTTACCTTTAGCACTTAAAGTAATGATTTTTTCTCTTTTATCATCTGCTTTTAAAAACTCTATATATTCAAGTTTTGCTAATTTAGAAACAACTCTAGAAAGTATAGCTTTATCCATCTGATAAAACTCACATATTGGAGCTAAAGTGCTACAACCATGCTGATTTAAATACACAAAAACCCTCCAATCACTTGATTTTAATCCAAAGGGTTTTAAAATTTCATTGACTTTATAGAGTATTTTTCTATTTGTATAGGTAATTTTTTGAAATAAAATGAGAAATCCTTTATAAAAATTAATTGATTAAATCAACTATTTTTATAATAACAAAGCTTGTATAAATTCTAACTTATACTAAGCTTTTTTTCTTAAATGCACCCCACATTCAAGATGAGGAGTATTGGCAAATTGATCAAAAAAGGCCAAATTTAAAATTTCATGACTTTGACATAAAATTTCAAGATTTTCTTTTAAAGTGATAGGATTGCACGAAATATAAATGATATTTTCATAATTTTTAATAAGTTCAATCACACTTAGATCAAGTCCTGCTCTTGGAGGATCGACTAAAACATGAGATATTTTAAAGCCATCTAAATCTATGCCTTTTAAGCGATTAAATTCCCTTTCTTTTTTCAAAGCTTGACTTAATTCTTCACTAGAAAGCCTTGTAAAAGTTATATTTTCAATAGAATTTAAAACACAATTTTTTAAAGCAAATTCGATATTTTTTTTAGAAATTTCAGTTGCTAAAACTTTTTTAAAGTTTTTTGCCAAAGCTATGGTAAAATTTCCATAACCACAATAAAGCTCTAATAAATCTTGCTTAAAATCAATCTCTACACAAGATGCAACCCATTCAATCATCTTTTCATTGATATAAGTATTAGGCTGGATAAAACAATCATTATTAAACTCATATAAAAATTCATTTGTATTGATCTTTAGAGCTTGTCTTAAATTTTCCCCATTAAATACAAGTTTTCTACCCTTGCTTCTTGCTATGAGCTTGAGATTTAATTTTTCTGCTAATTTTTGTAAATCTTGTGTAATTAGCTCTATATTTTTATGGAAAAGTAAAGTTACACTTAAATCTAATTTTGTAGCTAAAAACTCTACTCCAAAAAGCTTATGTTTTAAATTTTCATTTAGATTATTTAATAAAATAGGCATGTATTTTTGAATTTTTTCATCTGCTATATCAAATTTTTCAATAGGAATTTTTTTCTTATTTTCAAACATTGCATAAGAAATTTTCCCATTTTCATGATGATATATAGAAAATTCTGCCCTAGTTCTATAAGCTTTTAAAGGTGATTTAAAGCACTGAATTTCTCCATCATATAAAGAAGAAAACAATGCTTTATTTAAAGCAATTTTTTCTTCAAAATGCATCTATGCATCTACCTTTTTGCCAACCACAAAAAGTAAAGCTATCATAGCTAAGATTCCAAAAACAAGTCCTAGCCATACATTAAGTCCTAGTGCCACTGGTAGATAACCACAAAGTATACTAATAGCACAAACACTCAAAGCATAAGGCATTTGCGTGCTAACATGAGCTAAAAGATCGCACTTACTCCCCATAGATGAAAGTATCGTGGTATCAGAAATTGGTGAGCAGTGATCTCCAAAAATAGCCCCTGTTAAAACCCCTGAAATATTAATAATCATATATTGGTGTAACTCTGCTCCGCTTAATTCATTATGAACCCCAACAGCCATAGCCAAAGGAATAGCTAAAGGCATTAAAATACCCATAGTCCCATAACTAGTTCCTGTTGAAAAAGAAATAATAGAAGCAAAAATAAAAATTGCCGTAGGGAGCAAGTAAATAGGTGTTTTATCTGAAAATAAATCAATTAAATATTTAGAAGTTCCTAAATCTTTAATCACAGAAGCTAATGACCATGCGCAAAGTAAAATAATCACAGTCATAATCATAGTTCTCCAACCATGAGTCCAAACTGCAATAGCTTCTTTTAAAGTAAATATTTTTCTATACATTCCCAAAATAATAGCCACTATGGTAGCTAAAAGTGCTGCTTGAAATAATACTACAGAAGCATCAGCTGCGCCAAAAGTTTCTCTAAAAGCAAATAGACTAAGTGGTGCTGCATCAATTTGTGCTTTAATACTTGCATCATCTAAGGCGTTATAACCGCTAAAATAAAAACCTATAAATGAAAATACAATCAAAACAGCCAAAGGTATAATAGCATTAGAAGCTTGCAATTTTACATGTTCTTTTGGCTCTAAAACTTTATCTTCTATATTATCAATTTGCTCATGACCATGAGAAAATTTACCCGCTCTGGCTCTAAGTTCAGCTTTTAGCATAGGTCCAAATTCTCTACCTGTGTAAATAGTTAAAATAACAAAAATCAACATAAAAAGATTATAAAATCTATAAGGTAAGGTTTGCACAAAAATTTCAAAAGCATTGATTTCTTCTTTTACTATACCCAAATGCGCAAAAGTTGCATTATCGATTAGATCATATCCGCTACGAATTAAAGAAATTTCAAGTCCTATCCAAGTAGAAATGATAGCAAGACCAGTAATTGGTGCTGCAGTTGCATCCATAATAAAAGCAAGTTTTTCACGGCTTACTCTAAATTTATCTGTCACTGGACGCATGATAGGACCTACGATTAATGAATTAGCATAATCATCAAAGAAAATAAAAATCCCCATACACCAAGTAGCAAATTGCGAGCTTTTTGCTTGCTTAGCTTTAGTAGAAAGCCAAACAGCTACAGCCTTAGTACCTCCTGTTTTTGTAATAAGAGCTACAACTCCACCTATAGTTAAAACTTGTAATAAAATCCCTGCATTACCAGGGCTTGCCATAGCATTTACTACTTTAGAAATAAACCCCGTAAAAGAAGCTATGATAGCATGATAAATGCTATTTTCAATAAGTCCCAACATAAAAGTGCCACTTAATGCACCAATAAATAGCGAAAGCACCACATCTTTAGTAATAAAAGCTAAGATAATAGCTATCACTGGCGGCAAAAGCGTCCAAACTCCAAAAAGTTCTGCATTTGCTTGCGCATCAGCAAGTAACAGTAAAGGAGCTAGTAGTAAATAAAAAATTTTCATATTTTTCCTTAAGTTTTTATATTTTTTCGCTAAAAGTTCCTGCCCATGTTTGAGTTACAGGCATAAGTTCTATTTCATTAATATTAATATGCTCAGGTAAGCTAATGATAAAAGTAATAATTCTTGCTATATCTTCAGCTTTGATATATTTAGTATTTTCATAAACCTCATCAGCTTTTTTAATATCACCTTTAAATCTTACTTCACTAAATTCAGTTTTGCAAAGTCCTGGAGCGATATTAGTTACTTTTATATTACTTCCACGTAAATCCGTTCTTAAAGCTTTAGAAAATTGCGCTACAAAAGCCTTGGTTCCACAATAAACATTGCCTCCATAATAAGGCACATTTGCTGCAATTGAACCAAGATTAATCACATGAGCGTTTTTTGCCTTTCTAAGTAAAGGTAAAGTAGCTCTTGCTATATATAAAAAGCCTTTGATATTAGTATCTACCATGGCCTCAATATCTTCAATATCTAAAGAATCAAACTCATTTAAACCCAAAGCAAGACCTGCATTATTAACAAGTAAAGAAATATTTTGTAAATCTTGAGGTAGATTTTCAATTGCTGTAAAAACTGCTTGTTTATCTCTAACATCAAGCATCATAGGATAAATTTTATCTCCATAAAGTTCTTGTAGTTTTTCTAATCTTTCCTTGCGTCTTGCTATAGCTATAACTTTATAATCAAGCTCTATTAAGGCTTTTAAACTTTCTAAACCAAATCCTGAGCTTACTCCTGTTATTAAAGCAGTTTTCATGGTTGTGCCTTTTCATATAACATCAAATTTTCATTTTCTTTTAAACCAAGTTTTTTTAGAAATTTAATATTTTGTTCTTTTTTTGCAATGATGGCAAAATCAAGTGCATTAAATCCCAAATCATCTATTTCTTTATAATTAGCCTTATAATCTATAAGCAACTTAAGCATTTTTACATCTGCATAATTTGCCCCATGCATAAAGATATTTTTAGAAGTATGCTCAAGTGCACATAAGGTAATAAAATATGGAGTATTGCTTCCCATGCTAGCAATAGAAAGTTTTTCATTATCATTAATATATTTTTGATTTACATTCGCGCCATTTTCAAGCAAAAGTTTAGCAACTTTATAGTTGTTATATTCAACAGCATAAAACAACGGTGTTTTACCAAAAGAATTTTTATAATCAACCACCGCTTCATTTTCAAGCAAAACCTTAACATTTTCTGCATTATCTAGTGCAAAAAATAAAGCAGACTCATAACCTTCATTTATTTTTACACCTAATTTTATAAATTCACTTACAATTTCACTTTCTCTATTATTTAACAAGGCTGATTTAAAACCATTATTTAATTCTAAATTGCTAATTTTTTTAGTATAAATGTATTCTTTAATCTGCTCTAAAGAATTATTTTTATTAGCCACAAATTTTTCAAAATCTGAAATATCTTTAAAAATTTTAGTTTCACCAACTGCCCAGTTTAAAAATTCATTCAAAGCATTACTAGCAAAATAAATCGCACTTGCTTTATCTAAATTAAATTCCTCTTGAAAATATTTAGTTAAAGGGTTGATTGCATTGTTGTATTCTTTCCAAAATTCCTTAAAAAGTTTAAAATTTCCAATACTTTGATAAGCCCAAAATCTAAAATAAGCTTTTAATTTTGCAAATTTTTCTTCAAGCATTATAGGATCTTGTAAAGTTTTCTGATAACCTTGTGGATCAAGTGCAATTTCTAATAATTTAAAATCAAATTTTCTCAAATCGCTAAAATATTCTCCACCCATACAAGCACTATTGCTTCCTCTAATTTCATTAGCAAGCTCATATAATCTTTTTGTGATTTGATGATTTTTTAAAGAAAAAGCGCAATTTAAATCCACTTGAGCAAAATCTTGTGTATTTTTTGGCTCAAATTCTTTGAAAAAATCAACCTTATTTTCCTTAACATACTCACAAGTATAATCCAAAGCTAAAGCATTTAAACTTATAATCAAACTAAATAGTAAAATTCTCAAGTATTTTCCTTGAATATAAATTAAATCACTATTTTAACTAAATTTTTGCTTTAATAACAATTAATTAATTTAAAATTCATACAATGCTTGCTTTTAAAATAAGGAAAAATATGTATCAAAGTTTTTATAAAGCTAGTTTTGCTTATATTCTTTTACAAAGTGATAAAGATAAGCTTATTAATGTTGATTTTACTACATATAAGCCTGATTTTACCAAAGATAAACACGCTATTTTAGAGCAAGCCTTAGAAGAACTAGACCTTTATTTTAACAAAAAGCTTTTTGCTTTTAATACTCCCCTAGCTCTTCAGGGGAGCGAATTTGAACAAAAGGTATATAAAGCTTTAATTAAAATTCCCTATGGACAAACTAAAACATATCAAGAAATTGCTTCTTTTATTAATCATCCAAAAGCTTTTAGAGCAGTGGGCAATGCAAATTCTAAAAATAAACTTGCAATTTTTATACCTTGCCATAGAGTGGTAGCTAAAAATCACTTAGGTGGATATAATGGTGGTTTATTTATCAAAGAGGCTTTACTTAAATTAGAAGGCGTGCTCTAAAATGCCAAGTTTATTACTAGCAAGTTTTATTTGGGCTTTTTCTTTTCCATTAATTGGGCATTTTATCACCTTAGAAATGGATAGTTTTTTTGCAGCATTTGCAAAAGTTTTTTTGTCTTTATTGGTATTTTTACCTTTTTTAAATTTTAAGATAAATTTGTATTTAAAACTAAAACTCATAAGCATTGGAGCTTTGCAGCTTGGTGTGATGAATTTATTTTATTATCATTCTTTTTTATATTTAAGTGTAAGCGAAGTAGCACTTTTTACTATTTTTACGCCTTTTTATGTTGTGCTTTTTTATGGGCTTTTTTCAAAAAATCTTAGATATTTATATTTCATAAGTATTTTTATATGTATTATGGGTGCTTTTGTAGTTAAATTTGATAATATTAACTCTAATTTTTTATATGGCTTTTTACTTATTCAAGGGGCTAATTTAGTATTTGGAGCTGGACAAAGTTTTTATAAAATTTTATTAGAAAAAAATGCAAATTTAAGTCAAAAAGAAGCTTTTTCTTATTTTTATTTAGGAGCAACCAGCATAACCTTACCTGCTTTTTTATTTTTTGGAGATTATAATAATTTACCATCCAATTTAAGCTCTTGGATAGCTTTAATTTATCTTGGCACTATTGCTTCAGGATTTGGATATTTTTTATGGAATAAAGGCTCCACTGAAGTAGATAGCGGGGTTTTAGCCTTGATGAATAATGCCATTATACCTATAAGTATTTTTATCAATATGAGTATTTTTGGAGTAGATGTAGAGCTACTACCTTTTTGCATAGGTACTTTGATCATTCTTTTTTCATTTTTTATACATAAAAAAATCATGCATTATTATAATAAGAAATCTTACTCAAATACAAACCACTAGCAGGAGCTAAAAATCTACAATGAGCTTTTTTAGCATTGATTTGCTCTAAAAGCTCATTTTGGCTCATTTTTCCTTCTAATACTTTTAAAATACTTGCCATCATCATTCTAATTTGTGATCTTAAAAAGCCATTTGCTTCAAAATAAAACACAGTATGATTTTTATAAGTATAAACTCTAGTTTTATACATTTTTCTTATGCTTGTTTTATTATCAGAGCCTTCTTTTTGAAAGAGTTTAAAATCATGCTCTCCTTCAAATAAAAAAGCAATTTCCTTGGCTAATTTAATATTTATTTTTGGATAAAAATACACATAAGAGGCTAAAAAAGGATTATATTTTTCATGACTTATAATATAGCGATATGCTCTTTTTTGCACATCAAAACGCACTTGGAAATTTTCTTGCATTCTTTGAATATGTTTTATATGTATAAATGGGTGTGCAAAATGATTGATTTTATTTTTTAAATATACAAAATCTTTAAAATGTTCTCCTGCTTTGACACAAGCAACTGCATTAAATGCATGCACACCTTTATCAGTTCTTGAAGCAAATAAAGGCTTTTCATAAATACCCAAATGCGACAAGGCCTGCGCTAAGGTATCTTGGACACTAAGCTTATGTGGCTGGGTAGCTGAACCTTGAAATTTAGAACCATCATAAGAAAAAGTTAATTTTAAAAGCATTAATACTTACTTGCAATTTTTGCTTTAAAATAAAACAAAGAAGTAATTAAAAAACTTGAAAAAATCACAGCAATAGCTACAAAAGGTGGATTATAAAAACTAATCAAAAGCGTAAAATAAGCAAAAATAATCACAAAAATTCCAAAATAAGCAAAACCTTTTTCATAACGATAAGTTACTATACCAAAAGAGAGTGCAAAAAGCACGCTAGCTAAAGGAAATAAAGCTATAAGAATATAAATAACAAATTCTTTTGCTTTTTCTTTATTGCTTGTTACATCAGACCAATACCCATAAAAACTTTGAGTATTTAATTCTTTAGAAGAAAGTTTACTTTTAATTAATAAATTTTTAAAACTAGAAATATGCCAATCTTCTTCTTTAATTTCATAAGCCTTTCCTTCATCTAGTTTAAAAGTAATAACCCCATCATTTGTTTCTAACTTTCCTTCTTTAGCTAAAATCACTTGTTCTTTATCTTGTGGGTTTTTCTTTGGATGATACATTATAATATTTTTATAAGTTTCATCAGAATTTTTAGCATCGATAAAAACAAGCCATTCTCCATATCTTTGTCCAAATTCCCCTGTTTTTATACTTACTTTAGCACTAATTTTTTTATAATCTACAAAATTATCAAAAAGTTCAAAAGATATAGGTATAAAAACCAAAACCACCACAAGCATAAAAGCACTTACTAAAGCTGCAATTTTTGCAAAAAAACTTGCTATCATACTTGGAGCTATACTCAAAGCAAACAACACCGTGCTTTCATTTTCCCTAGAAAGTCTATAAAATGCCAAAGTCAAAGCAATGAAAAAAGATATGGGTAAAGTAAAAATCAATATCTTTGGTAAAAGAAAAATATATAATTTGATTAATTCAAAAAAAGTAATTTCAATATAAGCAGTAATTTTAGCAAGTTGTATAAAAAATATAATCGAAACAATAATAAATAAAGTAAAAAATAAAGACAACATTGTGCTTAAAAACTGATTAAGCAAATACTTATAAACTAGTTTCATAATATACTTTCTACACTTAGATTAATCAAAATTCCGCAAAATAAAAAAGGAATCATAGGCATTTGATAATCTTTCTTGGCTATTTTTATAAACATCAAAAGACTTAAAAAACTTGCAATAAATAAAATCAAAAAGCCTTTTTCGTAGCCAAAAATTCCAAAAATCAAAGCTATTATTATAACATCACCTTCCCCTAAACTTTCTAAAATTTCATCTCTTTTTTTAAAATTTTTAATAAAATTAATCACACTTTTTAGTATGAAAATTAACCCCGCCCCAAAACACACTCGAAATAAAAAGCTATCTTGAAAATCCTCTAAATTTAAGCCATTTTGCAAAAAATCAAAACAAAAAGCTAAAATAAATAAAATCCAAAGCCAAAGCTCACTCACTGCTTTTAGATAATAATCCATCCAAGAAAGCGCTAAAAATATAGCTAGCATACAAGCAAAAATTAAAATTTGAAAAACATCTTCGATTAAATAAAAAGCAAAGACAAACAAACACGCGCAAAGAAATTCATTAAAAGGATAAATCAAAGAAATTCTTTCTTTACAAAAAGCACATTTGCCTTTTAAAAATACAAAAGACAACAAAGGAAAAAGATGATAAAATTTCAAAGTTTTGAAACACTTAGGACATTTTGATCTTGGACTTATTGTGCTTTCTTTATTAATCGTTCTTAAAATCAAAACATTGACAAAAGAACCCACGCAAAGTCCCAATAATAAAAAGAAAAATATCATTTACCAAAGGTTCTTTTGCGTTTTTTAAACTCAGTAATGATATTTGCGATTTCTTTTTTAGTAAGTGCAGGAAATAAGGTTTGACTAAAATAAATTTCTGCATAACTTGACTGCCATAATAAAAAATTTGAAATTCTTTTAGCACTCCCTACCCTTAAAAACAAATCTACATCCTCGCTTAAGTCAAGATTTGCTTGTATATTTGCTTCATTAATTTCAAGATTTTTTTCAATCACCTTTTTAACCGCTCTAACTATCTCATCCTTGCCTCCGTAAGAAATAGCTAAATTTACGCATAATCTTGTGTAATTTTTAGTTTGTTCTTGAAAATTTTGTATTTTTTTTAAGGTTAATTCGTCTAAAAGACTTAAATTTCCTATAGCTTTAAAACGCACTTCATTGGCTATAAATTTATTTAAAGATTCATCAAGATATTTATTTAATAGCTTAAAAAGAAACTCTACTTCTTCTTTTGGTCTTTGCCAATTTTCTGTACTAAAAGCATAAAGGGTTAGATTTTGAATTTTTTCATCTATACATACTTCTATGATTTTTTCAACAACTTTAGCACCTTGACTATAGCCAATTTTTTCTAAAAGTCCATTTTTTCTAGCCCATCTTCTATTGCCATCCATTACCACAGCAAGATGTTTTAATTCATTCATTCTATCCCTTTATATCCATCAATCTTTTAAAAACAAACATAGGATTGAGTGTATTAACTACTTCAAATTTAAAATACTCGTTTAAAAAATGTGCTACTTTGGCAAAAGGTGTTTGTATGCGTGTGATTTTACCATTATCAATTATAATTTTTAAAGCACCAAAAATTTCAAAATACAAATACACTTCTAAAATATTTCCATTTTTCTTAGCTTCAAACAAAGCCCTATTTCCCTCATAAACAAAAGGTATATGATAAATTCCTTCAAAAAATGCAAAAAACATTTCCTTATAAATTTCAAACTCATACGCACTTTTACTTTCCATAAGTCTTTGGATGATGAATTTTTTATACCAAGCTTTTTCATCACCTTCTTGCAAAAGCTTTTCTATGAGTTCAGCTCCCTCTTCAAAAAGTCTAATTTTAGGTTTTTTCAACAGATTTTTAAAAGAAATTACACCTTTGTCTTCATAAACTTCAGCTAAATACTCCTCCCCTACTTCAAGTTCTATCATACTTTTTGTTTCAAGCTTTTTAGTGTTTAAAAGCAATACATAGCGATTATATGCGCGTTTTTCTAAAATTTGCATTCTTACAGGTAAGGTTGAGTTGATGATATTCACCAAAGTTTCCTTAATTCTTGTGCTAAAATAAAACCAAGTTTTTCTTTGCTTTGTTTAGAACTTTGAGAGATACTATCTTTAGTGATAAAACAAATGCTATTTTCATCACTTCCAAAGTTCATTTGCTCATTTAAGACATTTAAACACACCATATCTAAATTTTTACTAACTAAAGATTTTTTAGCATTTTCTAAAGCATTTTGCGCATCAAATTCCATTTTAAAGCCTATTTTTTTACCTTTAAAATCTAAATTTTTTAAGATGTCTTCATTCAGCTTTAATTTTAAATTAAGTCCGTTTAAATGCTCATTTTTCTTAATCTTACCCTTGTAAGCCTCAAGAGTAAAATCACTCACAGCAGCAGCCATAATTAAAGCATCAAAATCTTTGTATTTTTGCAATTTTTCTTTTAATTCTAAAGAAGATTCAAATTTTTCTAATTTATAAGGTGTTTTAAACTCTACTGAGCTAACTAACGCCACCTTAGCACCTAAAAAATATAAAGCATCAGCAATAGCCTTTGCCATTTTACCACTTGAAAAATTACTAATACATCTTACATCATCGATTTTTTCTTTAGTACCGCCACCGCTTATAACAAAACTTTTATCTTTAAAAAAATCTTCTTGCATTAGACTTCTTTTTAAAGCATTTATAATGCTATCTAGTTCAGCCAAAGCTCCCAAGCCTTCATCTTTACAAGCTAGAGTTTTAACTATAGGATCAATGATAATATAGCCTTGCTCTTTTAAATTTTTTAAAGATTTTTGAGTGCTAAAATGTAAATACATGTTTGTATTTGCAGCAGGTGCGATTAAAAATGGTTTATTTTTATCTACTGCTATTAAAGTTTGAATAAATAAATTATCTGCTATACCATAGTTTAGCTTATTAATAGAATTTATACTAGCAGGTGCAAAAAGCACACAATCACAAGTCTTGCTAAAGGCTATATGATTATTAGTATTTTGCCAACTTTCATTATCTTCACATAAAATTTCATCCGCTAAAGCTTCAAAACTAAGCCTAGTGCCAAATTTCAAAGCGCCCAAGCTTAGCAAAACTTTAACCCTAAAGCCTTCTTTTTTTAATAAAGAAATCAGCTCATAAGCTTTATAAAAGGCTATGCTTCCACTTACTGCTAGTAAGATTGTTTTCATTTTTTACCTAGTTTTTCATAATAATAATTTTCTACAATCTGAGCATTAGCTCTACTAATATACAAAGAACCTTTTTCTACATTTTTATGCACTGTGCTTCCTGCTGCGATGATTACCTCATCTTTTATCTCAACCGGAGCGATAAATTGCGTATCTGAACCCACAAAAACATTTTTACCTATTTTGGTTTTATGTTTTTTAACCCCATCATAATTACAAGTGATAGTGCCACAACCTATATTAGTTCCCTCATCTATCTCACAATCTCCTAAATAACTCAAATGTCCTGCTTTAACTCCATTTAATAAAGCATTTTTACATTCTACAAAATTTCCTATATGGGTATTTTTAAGCTGACATTTTGGACGCAAATGTGCTAAAGGTCCTACATCGCTATTTTCTACTATACTATCTTCAATCACACTTGAACTTTTAATGATAGAATTAATGATTTTTGATCTTCCTTCTATACGCACATTTTCATACACTTCACACTCGCCTACAAACTCAACTTCATCTGAAATAAAAGTCGTCGCAGGCATGTGAAAAATCACGCCTTGCTTCATCCATTCTTTTTTAATTGCTTCTTGCATAAGATCTTGAGCTAGACAAAGCTCAATTTTATCATTTACCCCCATAAAATCTTGCTCATTTACAAACACCGCATCGATTTCATAGCCCTTTTCTTTTGCTAAATAAACTGCATCGGTTAAATAATACTCTTTAGCTTTATTATCATTTTTTATCAAAGGCAATACTTCTTTTAAAATTTGTGCTTTTATAGCATAAACACCACTATTGCAAATGTTTATAGCAAGTTCTTCTTTGCTTGCATCTTTTGTTTCTACTATTTTTTGAATTTTATTTTCTTTTAATACTATTCTTCCATAACTTTTTGGATCTTTTGCCTCAAAAACAGCCACATTAAAATCACTCTCATTTAAAGCTATTTTTTCCAAATCATCTGCTTTAACTAAAGGCATATCACCACATAAAATCAATACTTTTTCATGCTTACTCTCATAGCCCCTTAAAGCCCCTGCAGTACCTGGAAAATTTTGCAAGTCTTGTTCTAAAAAACGTGTATTTGGAAAATACTCTAAAACAACTTGTTCAACCTTTTCTTTTTGATGAGAAAGCACTACACATACATCATCACTAATCTTATATGCTTGTTTTAAAATATGTAAAATCATTGCTTTTGAGCAAATTTTTTGAAGCACTTTTGGATTTTGTGATTTCATACGCGTGCCAAGTCCAGCAGCCAAAATAAGCACAGAAATTTTCATAATTTACCTTTGTTTTAAAAATTATTGCTTATTTTAACAAGCTAAAGTAAAAATTCTTACCGATCATTGTTTATTTTTTACATATTTTCATTTACTTTAAACTTAAATTTATGGGGGGGGGTATAATGCTTTTTTAATTTAAATTTATAAGGAGTAATCAAATGAAACTTTCTTATCATACAAGTAAAGTTTTAATGGGAGTTAGCATTAGTGCTTTATTAAGTAGTGCTGCCTTAGCACAAGAGGTAAATTCCGGAAATTTACATGATTTTTTTAACTATAAAGATGGAATTTGGAGTTTAGATTCTAAAGAAAATATAGAATTAAAAACAAATCCGAGTATGCTCCAACTATATCCTATCCAAGAAGGTATAAATGGGGCTGGAAAGACAATAAAAGAAATTAATATCAAAACAAGTGGTATTTTAACCATAGGATCTGATTCAGATTGGGTAGATCTAGGTGAAACTTCAACTAATGAAGCACGATATGATTTATATAGTGTTAATTTAGAAGCAAAAGAAGTTATTTTAAATAAAGATCAAACTTCTTTAAAAGCAAATAAAGCTTTTAATATAAAGGGAAATGTTACACTTAATGGTAGCTCACCTATAACAATTGACAATATATACAACGAAGAACTTGATAGACCTGGTTTATTTGTATGGAATGGATATGGCGAAAAAGATGGCTATATGAGCATACAAGGAAATTTAAATGTAAATAATTCTTTTATCGGTATATATGATGCAAATAAAAAAGGTGGTTTAATCTCTGTAGATGGAGATGTAAATATAAAAGATTCGGCTATAGGCATAAGTACAAATAGTGTTTCAAATTTAGGTATAAACAACTATGTAGCTATAAAAACAACAGGCAATTTTAACCAAGATATAGATAAAAACATAGTAACGGCACTATATACTAAAGATATAACGAGCATGCTTGAAACAAGTAATTTACTTCCAAAAAATGTATTTTTTGAAGATACTGATTTGGCTCAATTTACAGATTATAAACTTAGTGTTTCTAATGATGGCAAAAGTCTTTTAATTAGCGGTGGTGCTAATGAAAATGTAAGAGATTTATCAAAAATATTAAAATCTGAAATTGATATTAGAAAAGAAGCTTTAGATAGCTTTAATAATATAAAAGAAGATATTAAAAGAAATGAAAATTTAGAAAATTCTGGATTTGGAACCTACCAAAAACCAGGATATATTGGCGATGATGCTATGCTTGAAGCCATAGCACAAGCAGAAAAAGAACTGCAAGAACAAATTAAAAAATTAGAACAACAAATCCAAGATATACAAGATAATGGTGGAAAATTTGATGGTAGTGATTTAGTTGAAAATATGAAAGATGTTAGTTTAGAAAATAAAAATTTAGCTGTAAATATGCTAAATAGTATTTTAGATTCTAAACTTAGCAATGATGCTATCGCAGCACTCACTCTAGATACCACAGGAAAAAATCTAAACACACTTACCACAAATACAAAAGCAAGTGCAAAAGCTATAGTAAATAATGCTCAAAATTCTTCTGTTAATTCATCTATAGGTGTAGCAAATGACCTAGCAATTGGAACAAGAATAGCAAAACTTTCAAATCCTTATCAAGATAAAGCTTTAGTAGAAAAATTTGCTACAACCCATATAGCAGCACTAGCAAGCGATGTTTATAATTATTATGGAAATTCTTCGTTTAACAATAGCTTTTGGGGTAATGTTTTTGGTGGTGCAAATATCATAGATGGAGATAGTGGTGCTTTATATGGATTTACACTAGGTGCTGATAGAAAAATCAATGATAATGCTTTACTTGGTTTTTACTTTACCTATGCTGATTCAACTATCAAAGATGGTGTTATGGAGCAAAAATCAGATAACTATCAATTTGGTATTTATTCTTTGATTAATCCAAATGATCAATGGGAAATTAATTTAAGAGCTTATGGACAAATTTCTCCAACAGATCAAAGTGTAGCAATGCTAAGTGATTCTAGTAATGCTGATTTTGATAGTAAATTCTTTGGCTTAAGCGCTAATGCTGGTAGAATTTTTAATCCAAATTCATCATCATTATTTATCAAGCCTTTTGCTGGTATAAATTACTACTACGCACACACTCCAAGTTATAAAGAAAGTGGTATGTTTGCAAAAGAAGTTCAAAGCATGACAAATAATTCTATATCTTTAGAATTAGGTGCTGAATTTAGAAAATATATGAGTGAAACATCATATTTATTTGTCACTCCAAAAATAGAACAATATGTAATGAATAATGGAGATGATTATGTAGCTGGATTTGTTGGTTCAAGTTCAAATTTCATCATCAAAGGAAAC
>NZ_JANQDC010000007.1:0-92447 GCF_024723695.1 Campylobacter sp. S4:11
ATTATAAAGCTTATAAAAAGTAATTTTTAAGTAAAATTACTTTTTACTTTCAAAAGATTATTATCAAAAAGAGTATTTATGGCCAGCAAACAACTTTCACTCAAACATCTTAGTATGCCTATATTGCTTGAAATGTTTTTAAGATATTTTTCTTTGATTATCAACACCGTGATGGTTTCGCAGTATTCTAATTTTTTAGTTGGGGCTATGGGTGCGGGCAATCAAGTAGCAGATTTATTTATCATTATTTTTAGTTTTTTAAGTGTGGGTTGTAGTGTAGTGATCGCTCAAGCTTTAGGAGCTAAAAATTATACTTTAGCTAGAAAAGTAATCCATCAAAGTTTATTTTTAAATGGCTTAATCGGACTTGTATGTGGAAGTTTGATTTTATGGCATGGAGAGTTTTTACTTTATCTTTTACAAATTCCAAATGAACTTTTAAAAGATAGTGCGATTTACTTACATATGCTTGGAATTTGTTTATTTTTTGATGCCATGGGTATAGTTTTGGCTGCTATTATTAGGGTGTATAATATGGCTTATTGGGTTATGTTTACAACCTTATTGATGAATGTTGTAATATTTATAGGAAATTTTTATGTATTACATTTTACCAAATTAGAGCTTTTTGGAGTAGGGCTTAGCAATATATTAGGACGTTTAGTAGCTTTTGGTATGCTAGTGGTAATACTTAGTTTTAAACTTAAAATTTATCTTAAAATTAAAGAGATGATAAGCCTTGAAAAAGCTGTACTTAAAAAGATTTTAAATATCGGTGGATTTGCTGCTGGTGAAAATTTAATATGGTTTATACAATACACCATAGCTTTTGCTTTTGTAGCAAGTTTGGGTAAAGAAAATTTAAGCGTTCAAACGATTTATTTTCAAATTTCTTTGCTTATCATGCTAGTAGGACAAGCTATAAGCGTGGCAAATGAAATTATCATAGGTAAGTTAGTCGGTGCAAAATACTTAAATGTAGCCTATAAACATACTTGGATAGCTTTGTATTTTAGCGTGGTTGCAAGTGCTTTTGTAGCTTTGCTTAATTTTGTTTTGCAAGATTTTACCATGGGTGTAGTAAAGCTTGAAGAAAGCTTAAAAGAACTTATGATACCACTTTTTACTCTTTCTATTTTCTTAGAAATCTCAAGAACTTTCAATATAGTCATGGTAAATTCACTAAGAGCAAGTGGTGATGCGAGATTTCCGTTTTTAAGTGGAGTGGTGTTTATGCTTGGGGTTTCTTTACCAGTTGGCTATGTGCTTTGTTTTTATGCTGGACTTGGAATTTTAGGAGTTTGGATAGGTTTTTGTGCAGATGAGTTTTTGCGTGGCATAGTAAATTCATATAGATGGAAAAGTAAAAAATGGCAAGGCAAAGCACTAGTATAAAAGGAATTTTAGATTTTAAAGAATTTCGTTTTGCTTTTGAAAAGAAAAGACTTAAATACTTAAGACTTAGGATAGATAGGGATTTAAATTTCAAGCTTAGCATACCGCTATATTATGAGCAAAGAGATGTTTTAAGATTTTTAGAAAAAAATGAAAGTTGGATTAGAGCCAAAGAAAAAGAACTTTCTTTAAAAAGAGTAGTTTTAGCAAGTGATGAGTTGTATTTTTTAGGTAAAAAATACAAGCTAGTTTTTAACGAAAATCATAAAAAAGTTCTCATAAAAAAAGATAAAATTTTTGCAAAAAATGAAAAAGATTTAGATCTTTTCTTAAGACGTAGTGCTAGAGTGATTTTTGAGTATTTTATAAAAAAATGGCAATTTACCTGCAGGAGAAAAGTGCAAAGAATTTGTATTAAAGAAATGATCTCAAGATGGGGTTCTTGCAATCATCAAAAAGCATATATAAACTTAAATTTAAAACTCATACAAAAACCTATAAAAGCTATAGAATATGTGATTTTACATGAACTTACACATTTAATCTACCCACATCATCAAAAAGAATTTTATGATTTTTTATATAAATTAATGCCTGATTACAAGGCAAGAGAAGTTTTTCTAAAAAGTCTTATTTTTTAACAAAAATTTATTTTAATTTAAAAAATTATTTATTAAAATAAATAGTTTTTAAATATCTTTTAAAGGAAAAATAATGAAAAGAAGAAATTTGTTAAAAGTAGGTGCTCTTGGTTTAGCTGCTATGCTTTTTAGTGGAGTGGCTTTAAATGCTAATGATGTGGTTAATTTTCCAAAAGATAAGCAAAAAGCTTTATTGCTCTCAAGTTCAGGTTATAAAGACACTGGATATTTAAACCATGCTTTACCTTGGCTTAAAGAATTTGTTGAAAAAAATAACTTAAAAGGCAAAAAAGTAGCATTCATACCTTATGCGGGTGTTAGAAAAACTTATGAGCAATATGAAGCACAAGTTGCTAAAGCCTTAGAAAGCTTAGGACTTCAAATAATTAGTGTGCATAGAGGCAATGCTGTTGATATTGTTAAAAGTGCTGATGCGATTTTTGTAGGGGGTGGAAATACTTTTGAACTTGTAAATCAACTTTATAATAATAACCTAGTAGAACTCATTGCAAAAAGAGTAAGCGAGGGCGTGCCTTATGTTGGTTGGTCAGCAGGCTCAAATGTAGCGGGTGCAACTATGATGACAACTAATGATATGCCTATAGTTGAACCAAAATCATTCAATACTTTCAATATTTTCCCTCATCAAATCAACCCGCATTTTATCTCAGGCAAGCCAGTAGGACATAATGGTGAAAGCCGTGAAGAAAGACTTGAAGAGTTTTTGATTGTTAATCCTAAAGTAGTTGTTTATGCTTTACCAGAAGGTGTTGCATTATTACTTGATGGCAAAAAAGCAAAAGTTTTAGGTGTAGATAAAAATGCGCCACTTTTAAAACTTGAAAATAAAAAAGAAATTCAAAAAATCGCTATCGGTTCTGAATTTAACTACTAAAATAACAAGCTATCTAAATTTTAGATAGCTTGTTTAAGCTTTCCTTAGAATTAAAATTGTTATATTTATACTTTACAAATTTTAATTTTAAGGTTTTAAACTTGCTTTTAGAAATTACTTTTGATTATAAATCTAAAAATGATATTTTTGAGTATTTGTTAGCTTATTATGCTAAAGATTATGCGTATGATTATGAGCAAAAAGATGAAAAAATCATCATTAAAGTTAAGGGTGAAAAAGATGAGATTCAAGCCTTTTGTTCTAATTTAGAAAATATCAGCCACAGTGTTTTTTTAAACAAATTTGACTTAAAAGTTATAGAAGAAGATTTTACACCTATAAAAAAAGAAAAAACTTTCACTAAAAGAAATTTTTTAACAAGACTCAATGCAAATGCTTATACTAATGGCGAGCTTTTAGAAAATGAATGGGGTGTTTTTGTAGAAGAAGAGTTTAAGATAGAAGAAGATTTTATAAAAATCACTAAAGAAAATTTCTGTGATAATTTAAAAAAAGCCTTAGAAAAATTAAAAAATAAAGAAAAAATGTATTTTAAAAGTCCAAAAGGAGTATATGCTTTTGAAATTTTTAATGAAGTATTAGATGATTTTTTAATGCCAAGTGACCCAAAGCATATCAATGCATTTTTTTCCTGTAATAACGAGCAATTTAAAATCTTAGCAGGGGTTGAAAAGCCTCTAGTGAAGCTTAAATTTAATGCTATTTTTAGACAAAATCATCAATTAAATCATGAGTATTTTAAAATAAAAATATATGATAATCTTTTCTTGTTTGCCTTGTGTTTTGAGCTTGAAAAAGAAGGAATTAAGTTTTTAAATTTTAAAAAGTTAGAACATTTTGAAGATGATTTTGAAGTGGCTTTAATAGAAAATGAACTAGTAGTTTGCAGGGGTTATGATTATATTTTACCTGAGTTTAAAAATTTGATTTTTCAAAAAGAAGATAAAAATTTTGCAAGGATCTCTTGCGTATTGTCTGATTTTAAAGACAAAAAGCCTTTGCTTTTAGAACTTAGTAAAAGAAATGATGACATTATCTTACTTGATAAAGAGCTAAATCTTTTAAAACTTTGCTTACCAAAAAGCTTTGATGAGTTTTATGAAACTATAAGTCAAGATGATGTTGCTAAGAGATTATTAGCTAATTATGAAAAAGAATTTACCCTAGTGCGAAAAGAACTTAACATGGCTAATAATTTTTTTAATCTTTTTGGTATGATAGGGATGATTTTAGAACTTGATGAAGATATACAAAGTGCCGCATTAGCGCTTTTGGCCTTAGCAGATGAGAGTAAAATGGCAAAAGGCGTTAGGATAGATTTTAAGCTTAATGAGCAAAAAGAATTTGATTATACTAAGACCTTAAGAAGCGTGATGAGTTTTAAGCTTGCTGGAGTAGAAAATCAAATCATAGCCTTAGGTGTTGTTGAGAGCTTGGCGTATTTTTTAAGAGATTTATTTGATGATTTAAAAGCCAAAGAACAAGTTGATTGTGCCGTGCTTAGTGGGAGCTTGTTTGAACACAAAAGCCTTAGTAAAAATGTATTTAAACACATACCATTTTTTAAGTTAAGTGATGTCCCACTTTGGATATGAAATTCATATTAAAGGGCTAGTGCAAGGCGTTGGCTTTCGTCCTTTTGTTTTTAATATAGCTAAAGAGCTTAATTTAAAAGGTGAAGTTTATAATAATAGCTTAGGAGTTGTTATAATCCTTGAGTGTAGTAATGATGAATTAGAAATTTTTAAAGAAAAACTTTTTGCTAATTTACCGCCTTTAGCTAGGATAGATGATTTTAATTTTTCTTATAAAAAACTTCAAAAAACTTATAATGATTTTAGCATAAGTACTTCACAAGATAGTGAAAAATTTAGCCCGATTTTGAGTGATTTTGCTCTTTGTGAGGATTGCTATAATGAATTTTATGATGAGAAAAATCCGCGTTTTAAATACCCTTTCATCACTTGCACAAATTGCGGGCCAAGATTTTCTATTATAAAAAAACTTCCATATGATAGAGTTAATACCACTATGGATGAGTTTAAAATGTGTTCTTTTTGTCAAAGCGAGTATGAAGATCCTACCAATCGTCGCTTTCATGCCCAACCACTCTCATGTCCAAAATGTAAAATTACTATCTTTTTAAAGGATAAAAATCAAAATATTTTAGCCAAAGATGAAAAAGCTTTTATCTTGCTTGCAAAGCTTTTAGAAGAAGGTCAAATCATAGCTTTTAAAGGTATGGGTGGGTTTCATTTAATTTGTGATAGCACAAATGAAAATGCTATAAATGAACTTAGAATACGTAAAAATCGCCCTAAAAAGCCTTTTGCTATTATGGTAAAAGATCTTAAAATGGCTCAAGAATTAGCTTTTATTAATGAAGCTGAGGCAAAACTTTTAACTTCAAATTTAAAACCCATAGTTATTTTAAATAGCAAAAATATCCATAAAAGCTTAGCACCAGATACTAATAAAATAGGCATTATGTTAGCTTATATGGGAACACATTTAATGCTTTTTGAACATTTTAAAAAGCCAATTATTGCAACTAGTGCTAATTTAAGTTCACTAAGCATTATTTATGAAGAAACAAAACTTTTAGAGCAACTTAGTGATGTGTTTGATTTTTATCTTGATTATGATAGAGCAATACATAATTCAAGTGATGATAGCATTGCTCAAGTTATTGGTAAAGAGGTAATGTTTTTAAGGACTTCAAGGGGGCTTAACCCACTTTATATTAACACAGCAGATATTTTTAATGTAAAAGAAAATATTCTCGCTCTAGGAAGTGAGTTAAAAAACGAATTTGCATGTTTTTTTAAAAATCAAATTTTTATTTCTCCTTATATAGGTGATATGAAAAGTTTAGACATACAAGAGAGATTTTTTAAAATTTTAACTTTCTTTCAAAACTCTTATAGGTTAAATTTTGATCATATTTTAAGCGATAAACACCCACAATTTAACTATGTAAAAGAATTTAAAGATTATAAAAATTTTCGCGTGCAACATCACTATGCGCATTTGTGCGCTTGTTTATTTGAACACAAAATTTACAAAAATGATGTTTTAGCCTTTATTTTTGATGGAACAGGTTATGGAGATGATGGAAAAATTTGGGGTGGGGAGATTTTTAGAGCGAATTTAAAAAGCTATGAAAGGCTAAATCATTTTAAAAATTTCAAGCTAATTAATGCAGATATTAAAAATATCGCAAATTTAGCTTTGGCTTTGATTTTTGATTTTAATTTAGAAAGTAAAGCTAGCGAGTTTTTAGCTAAATTTTCTCAAGTAAAATTAAATAATCTTAAAAAAATTCATACTCAAAGCTCTTTATATACGAGTTCTCTTGGTAGGATTATCGATGCTTTTGGCGCTTTTGCTTTTGATATACAAAAGCTTGATTATGAAGCACAAATTGGACTTTTGATGGAAAAATATTATGATAAAAATCTTGATTATAGTTACAAATTTGACATCAAAGAAAAAGAAATTTGCTTTAAAAATGCTTTTTTGCAAGCCTTAGAAGATAAAGATAAAGTTAAAATTAGCACAGGTTTGCTTAATGGCATTACAGATTTAATTATAGAATATTCAAAAGATTTTAAAGAAGAAGTGCTTTTATGTGGCGGAGTATTTCAAAATAAAACCTTACTTGAAATTTTAGATCGAAAAAAATTCGCTTATAAAACTTCTTTGCAATTTCCTTGTAATGATAGTTCTATTGCACTTGGACAACTTGTGCATTATTTATCTTTAAAAACTTAATAAAACTCATATTTTTTTAATACTTTTTTATATACAATAAAATAAAAAGATAAAGGAAAGATTATGTGCAAAGATTGCGGCTGTTCTATTAATGGACATGAACATCATCATGATCACCATCATGAAAATCCGGCTTTAAAAGATGAAAAAACTATTAATGTTATTAGTAAAATTTTATCAAAAAATGATCATCAAGCAGCTCATAATAGAGAGCATTTTAATGAGTATAATACTCTTTGTATTAATCTAATGAGTTCCCCAGGAAGTGGTAAAACAACGCTTTTGGAAGAAACTATAAAAACTTTAAAAGATGATTTAAAAATAGCTGTAGTTGAAGGAGATTTAGAAACTAACAATGATGCAAATCGCATTATCAAAGCAGGAGGCTTAGCTCATCAAATCACCACAGGACAAACTTGCCATTTAGATGCTTTTATGGTGCATGAAGCTTTACATCATTTTAAACTTAGCGAACTTGATATAGTTTTTGTTGAAAATGTGGGAAATTTAGTATGTCCTGCAAGTTATGATTTGGGCGAGCATTTAAATGTAGTTTTACTCTCAGTAACAGAAGGTAGTGATAAGGTAGAAAAATATCCAGTGATGTTTAGAAAGGCTGATTTATTAGTCATTACTAAAGCTGATTTAGCTCAGCATTTTGACTTTGATTTTAAAGCGGCTTCTATGGCTGCTAAAAGGCTGAATCCTAAAATAGATATTATGATTTTAGATAGCAAAACAAAAACAGGATTTGATCTTTGGATAAATTATCTAAAAATGAAAAAGGAGCTTAACTAATGTGTCTTTCTATACCTTCTAAAATTTTAGAAATTGATGAGCTAAATTCAGCCATAGTAGAAACTTTAGGGGTTAAAAGAAGAGTGAGTTTAGATTTAATAAGTGAGCCTTTAAAAGTAGGCGATTATGTGCTTATACATGTAGGTTTTGCTATGGAAAAAATCGACACTCAAGCTGCACAAGAGAGTTTAAAAATTTATACAGATATAGCAGAGAAAATGCAAAATGGACAAATTGATGAAAATGAAGGTGATATGGGGCTAAAAAATGGATTTAATTAATGATTTTAGAGATAAAGAAAGAATTTTAGCCCTAAAAGAACTTATTGCTTCTAAAATTACTAAGCCTATTAATATCATGGAAATTTGTGGTGGACATACGCATAGTATTATGAAATTTGGTTTGCCTGATTTATTACCCAAAGAAATTAATTTTGTGCATGGTCCAGGTTGTCCTGTATGTGTTATGCCAAGAGAGCGTATTGATGTAGCTTTAAAGCTTGCAAGTATGCCAAATACTATCTTTTGTGTATTAGGTGACATGCTTAAAGTGCCAGGAAGTTATGAAAGCTTAATTGATCTTAGAGCTAAAGGAGCTGATGTTAGAGCGCTTTATACACCTTTGGATGTGATAGATATAGCTTTAAAAAACCCTGAAAAAAATATAATCTTTTTTGCTATAGGTTTTGAGACAACTACACCTATGAGTGGGGTGATTATAGAAAAAAGCATGGCCTTAAATTTAAAAAATTTATTTTTTCATATCAATCATGTATTAGTTCCACCTGCAGTAGAAGCTATCATGCAAGATAAAAATGTAAAAATTGACGCCTTTTTAGGACCTTCTCACGTAAGCGTTATCACAGGATCAAACATTTATCAACCTATTGCAAAAAAATATAAAACCCCTATAGCAGTGAGTGGTTTTGAGCCAGTTGATATAATGCTTAGTGTGTTAAATATAGTAGAGCAAATGAATGCAAATACTTTTGAGGTTTATAATGAATATCACAGAGTAGTTAGTAAAGAGGGAAATTTAAAAGCCAAAGCTTTAGTAGAAAAATACTTTAAACCTTGTGATTTTGAATTTAGAGGTCTTGGGGTGATTGTAAATGGTGGGCTTTGTTTAAAAGATGAATTTGCACACTTAGATGCTAGCAAAGTGTTTGATTGTAAAGTACAAAGTAAAGATGAAAGCAAGGCTTGCATTTGTGGTCAAATTTTAAGAGGCTTAGCTAAGCCTTATGATTGCAAGGTATTTGCAAAAGCTTGCACTCCAAAAAATCCCATAGGTAGCTGTATGGTTTCTAGTGAAGGAGCTTGTGCGGCTTATTATAAATACTATCAAGATAAGGCATAAAATGAAACAAATTACTCTAGCCCACGGTGGTGGTGGCGAAGAAATGAATGCTTTGATAAGTGAAATTTTTTCTATTTTTGAAAACGATATTTTAAAAGAAGCAAATGATGCTGCTATTTTAGATGATTTGGCTTTTAGCACTGATTCTTTTGTGCTAAATCCTATCTTTTTAAAAGATATAAATATAGGAAAATTAGCAGTTTGTGGTAGCGTAAATGATGTATTAATGGTAGGAGCAAAACCGCTATATTTATCGTTAGCTTTGATTTTAGAAGAGGGTTTTGAGATAGAAAAATTAAAAATAATACTAAAATCTATAAAAGAAGAATGCGATAAAGCGGGAGTAAAACTAGTTTGCGGGGATACTAAAGTTGTTCCTAAAAATAAAGGCGATAAAATATATATTAACACTTCATGTATAGGTAAAAATATACAAAAAATCAATACCAAAGACTTAAAAAGTGGTTGTAGTATCTTAGTTTCAAGGGATATTGGAGCTCATGGTTGTGCGGTTTTGGTTGAAAGAAATAATTTAGAGGCAAATATCCAAAGTGATTGCAAAAGCTTAAAAGATGAAGTTTTAACACTTTTAAATGCAGATATTTCTATAAAAGCAATGCGCGATGCTACGCGTGGTGGGCTTAGTGCGGTTTTAAATGAATGGTCCAAATTAAGTAATTTAGAGCTTTTAATATATGAAGAAAAAATCCCAGTTTGCGATGAAGTTTTAGGGGTTTGTGAGCTTTTTGGGTATGAGCCTTATGAGCTTGCAAATGAAGGAACTTTTATTATTTGTGTAGATAAAAAAGATGAGCAAAAAGCATTAGAAATTTTAAAACAATTTAATGCTAATGCAGCCATTATAGGTGAAATCACAGCTAATGAAAAAACAAGAGTGGTTTTAGAAAATGCTTATGGAGCAAAACGTATTTTAGAAGCTCCAAAAGGCGAACTTTTACCAAGAATTTGCTAATGCATGAGTTAAGTATTACAGAATCTTTGCTAGAGCTTTGCGAAGAATATGCTCAAGAAAAAGTTATTGAAGAAGTGCATGTTAAAATAGGGCGCTTAAGTGGGGTTGAGCCTCCACTTTTGCAAAGAAGCTTTGAAACTTTTAAAGAAAATAGTCCTTTGTGTAAGAATGCTAAATTTATTATGCATATTCAAGAAGTAGTAGTTGAGTGTCAAAAATGCCATTTTAGTGGAGCACTTGAAAATAATATCTTTTGGTGTCCAAAATGCGAAGATAAAGATTTAAAAATCATAGATGGAGAAGAACTTTATCTTATGCAACTTGTTTTAAAAGAAAATGAGGATTTGGAAAATAATGACAAATAAAGAAATCATCTTAGGTGCGGGTTGTTTTTGGTGTACTCAAGCTGTGTTTGATGAAATTAAAGGCGTAGTTTATACAGAAGTAGGTTATAGCGGTGGCAAGCTAAATCCAAGTTATCAAAGCGTGATAAATGGCGATGGAAATATAGAAGTAGCTAAGATAATTTATGATGAAAAACAAATTTCATTAGAAAAAATCTTAGAAATTTTTCTCAAAATGCATGATCCAACAAGCTTAGATAAACAAGGTGCTGATGAGGGGATACAATATAGATCGGTTATTTTTTATCAAACTAATGAGGAGTTGAAAATCATTAGCGACTTTTTACAAAAAGTACAAAAATATTACGCTAAAGCTATAGTTACGCAAGTTTTAAAATTAGAAAAATTTTATAAGGCTGAGGATTATCATCAAAAATATTTTAAAAATAATCCCAGCCAAGCTTATTGTAGATTTATCATCGCACCAAAGCTAGAAAAACTAGTAAATCATTCCTAATTTTTCTTTTTAGAAATAGGGCAAACCCCAAGAGGACAAGCTTGTTTTCCACTAAGCACTCTTATAGGACAAACAGCAAAAATACCTGTTAATAAAGGAATTAAACCCAATAATCCCCACCAAGTTGAAAAATAAACTCCTAAAGAAAACGCCACTATGGCTAAAGCTATTCTTAGCACTCTTTCTAATTTACTCATAATTTCTCCTTTTTGTTGATATTATAAATAAATTTTAAAAGTATTTCTGTGATAAAGTTACAAAGAAATTAGTATTATTTTGGATCTTTCAAGTTTGATTTTACCTTCATTTTCTAACTCTTTTAAAATTCTTGAAACAGCTTCTCTAGCGCTTCCTAAGTGATTAGCTAAAGCTTCATGAGTAATTTTTAAAGTATTATTACTAGCATTTTCTTTTAAAAAATCACAAATTCTAGAAGATAAAGGCATAAATAAAGCTTGTTCTAAAACTTTGATTAAGGTATTAAAACGCTTGGTGATTAAACTTAAAACATAATTATTAATTTTTGGGTATTTATCTTTTAAAATTTGAAAAATCGATGAGGGGATGATGGCTATACTTGTATTTTGAGTACTTTGTATAAAAACATCATAAGATATGCCATCCATATTACACTCAGAGCAAATAACGCATTCATCATTTTCTTTAAGGTGAAAAAGTGTTATTTCTTTTGCATTTGGAGTTAGAATAAAAGCTCTGAGTTCACCTTTTAAAATTTTTATAAATCCTAAACATTTATCATTAACCTTAAAATCTTTTTCAATGTTTATTATTTGTAAGTGTTCTTGTATGAGTTTGAGATCTTGTTTTTCTATTTCAAAACGAGAAAGAAAATTTTCCATATTTTTAAGTTTTAAAAGCCTATAAAAGGCTTTTAAATTTTAGTGGCAACCACAACCACCACATCCACAACTTTGGCCAAAGAAGCTTTCTAGAGCTTGCATATTTGGAAGCTCTGTTACTTCATTTACTAATTCTTTATAAGCAACCACACCATCTTTAACTACAAACACCGCTCTAGCTAAAATTCCCTCAAGTGGACCATCAGCCATTAAAACACCATATTTTTCACCAAATTCTTTAGAAACAAAATCACTTGCAACAGTTAAATTATCTATACCCTCAGTTGAGCAAAAACGACCCATAGCAAATGGTAAGTCCATACTAACTACGATTACTTCCACACCGCTTGCTGCTGCCTTTTTATTAAATTCTCTAGCTTCGGTTGCACATACTGGAGTATCAAGACTTGGCACGCTAATAATAATTTGAGTTTTACCTTTTGGAGCAATTTCAACACCTGAAAGATCTTTAGCTTTTAAAGTGATATTTGGAGCCATATCGCCAACTTGAATATTATTTCCTTTTAAATTTACTTTATTTCCTTTGAATAATACACTATTCATTTTTTCTCCTTGAATGATTTTTATTAATCATAATATAAAAAGATTAATAAAGTCTTATTTTTATTCTTCTTTACACATACCTGCTTCGATTAGAAAACACGAAGGTTGATAATTGCTTTTTTTAATCTTATCATATTTTGCATAGCTTAAGTATAAAGTGTCCTTAGCTCTAGTTACTGCTACATAAAAAAGCCTTCTTTCTTCTTCTAAACTCCCACCCATACTCATGAGTTTTTGATTAGGAAATCTTCCTTGTGCAAGATCAATTACAAATACAAGTTCAAACTCAAGTCCCTTACTAGCATGTATACTTAAAAGATTAACCCCACTACCACTACTCATTTCACTAGCACCAAGAGTAAGAAAATTATAGTATTTGTAATTATCACTATAATTTTTAGCAAGTTCTTTTAATACAAACATTTTTGCATTGATTTTTTCTAAAATTTCATTTTTTTTATTTAAATCAACATTAGAGTTTTTATTAGTCGCTCTTTTAGTTGCTAAAATATCACAAATTTCTTTAAAATAATCATTTTCTAAAATCAAATTAACAAGCTGGGTTGAAACCTTACACTCACTTGCTTTTTTAATAAAAAGATAAATTTTTTCAAGATTTTTCGCACAAAGCTCGTTGATTTTGGGTAAGCTTAAAATAGGGTGAGTGTTAAACTCACTTTCTAGGTTAAATCTTGAAGGCGAGGCTAGCTCTTCAATATCATCAAAAAGTCCTAGTTGATAACTTTGTTTTTTGTATTTTTTTAAACTTATACTAGTATCAGGATTTAAAAAGCCTTTAATCAAACTAGAATGTCCCAGTTTTAATAAAGCATCAAAAATATCTTTTGCTAAAACCCCGCCAACTCCTTTGGTGTATTCAAGCAAGTGTATAAAAGCCATGATATCTTTTGGATTAAGCACGATTGCAAGCATAGAGCAAAAGTTTTTAACTTCCAAGCTTTCAAAAAAGCTTCCCCCACCTTTTCTTTTACTTGCTATGCCAAGTTCTCTTAAGGCAACTTCTACTCCATCTGCACTAGAATTGTTTCTAAAAATCACAGCAATTTCATCAAGATTAACACCGCTTTGTAGGATTATTTTTGCTATGGTAGAGTATTGATCAAATAATTCATTAAAAGTTAGCAAACTTGGAGCTTTAAAATCTCCTTCCCTAGTTACAATTAATTCTTTAGGATATAATCTTTCATTGTTTAAAATAACCTTATTAGCTAGCGCAAGTATATTTTTACTAGAACGATAATTTTTATTCAAAGTAAAAATATTTGCATCGATAAATCTATCTTTAAAACTTCCTATAATAGAAATATCAGCCCCATTAAAAGCATAGATACTTTGATCATAATCCCCCACACAAAATAAACTTTTACTTTTAAAAGCATCAATTAATGAGCCTTGTAAAGTATTAGTATCTTGATACTCATCTACTAAAATCTCATCAAATTCAAAATGATGTGAAGCTAAAACATGTTTTAATTTGATTAATAAATCATTAAAATCCACATAGTTAAAACGTGCTTTTTCTTCTTCATATTCTTTTAAAATATCTTCATAAATTTCAGCATAAACAGCCTGTTCATCATAGTTTTGACAAAACCAATTATAAAATTCATCTAAATTTGCATTAGTATTTTGAAATAAAGAATACACATCATACAAATAGCTTGGCATATAAGGTTTAGTGTCACTTAAATGATGAAAAGTGCGTTTTTCAAAAATAGAACGTAAAAGAATTTTAAGCTCACTTGCAGGCTTTAAAATAATATCATGATTTAACTCTTTAAGTAGAGAATAGGCAGTGCTATGGAATGTTCCTGCTGTGATTTTTGAAGTAATGCTTTTATCAAAATACCTACTAAGTCTTTCTATCATTTCCTTACTAGCTTTGTTTGTAAAGGTTAAAAGCATAATTTTTTCAGGCTTTATACCATTTTGAAGTAAAAAGGCTATTCTTGCAACGATGGTTGAAGTTTTACCTGTGCCTGCACTTGCTATGATTAGATTGTGTCCAAAAGGAGCACTAGCAGCTTTGTATTGTTCTTCATTTAAACGTGATAAGGGCATGAGCTTCCTAGTTTAAAATTATATTTTGCATATCATTAAAATAAAAATGATTGGTACCATCTTTATATTCATAATAAAGTGTAAGTTTATGAGAATCTAAAATAGTCTTAACAATGTATAAACCAAGTCCAAAACTATCTTTATTTTTCTTGCCTTGCGTAAAGGCTTGAGTATAATATTTTAAGTCTTTATCTAAAGCTTTTCCTTTGTTTTTAAAGCAAAGATAATCTTTAGTTATTTCTATGGTAACGCAGTTTTCATCAGAATATTTTGTCGCATTGTCTATCATATTTTTCATCGCGGTGGTAAAAAGTTTAAAATCCACATTAACACTAAAACTTTCTTTTATACTAATTTTTACCTTTTCATCATCACTCATAGCTATATCTTTAGCTTCATCTAAAAGATCTAAGATATTGTATTTTTTTAAATTAATCAAACCAGCACCTGAAGTAATTTGTTCAATGGCTGCAAATTCATTAATCAAAATCTCTAAACGATTAAAAGCGCCTACTAATCTTTCTTTATATTTGCTATCTTCAAGCATTTCTAAAGTAATTAAACCTTTGGTAATAGGGGTTTTTAGCTCATGCATGATATTTCTTAAAAAAAACTGTCTTGAAGTGTTTAGTTTTTGAATTCTTAAAATAGATTCATAAAAGGCTGTTGCTACTTGAGAAATTTCATCATTTCCCTTGCTAACATTTTGAATTTCATTGAGTTTATTTTCGCCAAATTTATCAATTTGTCTTTTTAAAGCTCTAAGTGGTTTTAATTTTCTAATAATAAAAATATATAAAATCAATAAAACCATTACTACTATACTAGCAATAAGCTTAATCACAAAATAACGATAACCTTGATATTCTAAATCTTTATACAAATAAAGCTTACCATCAAAGATGATTTTTAAATACACATTATCTTCTAAAGTAATGATTTCAACTACACCTGTGCTAGTTTGAGCGCGTGCTATGGTTTCAGCTTTATAGATGATTTTTCTTATAGAAGATGGTGTAGTTAGTTCTATCATTTTGTAATTTTTTGTTTGCTCATAAAATTCTTTTTCGCTAATTACATGATTAAAATATAATAATCTTGCATTAGCTATAAAAGAATATTTTGCATTAAGCTCATTAGTGTAATTTTGTTGATCATATTTTATAAGCCATAAAAACGCCAAAATCACACTAACACTAGCAAGTAAAAAAACAAAGGTTATAGTATAAAAAATCGATGATTTATTCATTGGGTTAATTTATATCCTATACCTCTGATTGAATGAATATATTTTGGAGTTTTAGGATCATCACCGATTTTTTGTCTGATTCTACTAATAATTACATCTATACTTTTATTGCTAGAGTCTTCACTAATAGAGCTGCAATTATACACAAGCTCTTCACGACTTACCACTCCACCTTCTTTTTTAATTAAATAACTTAAAATATCAAATTCAGCATTAGTAAAGCTAATTTCTTGATCTTTCATAGTGATAGTATGTTTATATTTATCATATACAAGATCTTTTTTAACTTGAGTTTGAGCAGTTTTGGTGTTTGAAATTCTTCTTAAATGACTTTTTATTCTTGCTTGAAGCTCTTGAGGATTATATGGTTTTGGTAAATAATCATCTGCACCCAAATCAAGCGCAGCAACCTTATCGCTAATATCATGTCTTGCACTTGAAATGATAATAGGCGTATCATATTTTTTACGAATTTCCTCGCATACTTCAAGTCCATCAAGTCCAGGTAAGCTTAAATCCAAAATGATTAAATCATAAGGATTTAAAGCAAGTCTTGAAAGACCTATATAAGGCTCATGAGCAATATCTACTTTCATATCAAATTGCTCTAAATATTCAGCTATAATCTCTGCTAATTCTAAATCATCTTCTATCATTAAAATATTTGTCATTTTTTTCCTTTCTTAAAAAAGTAAAGCTCTAACCATACCGCCTCTATTAATCCAAATTTTAACATATTCTTTGCCTTTATTTAATTCTAAAGCCTTAGATAATTCTTTAAAATTTGAAACTTCGTATTGATTAATACCTATGATAATATCACCTTGCTCAAAACCTATTTTTTCTGCTTTTGATTTTGGAGTAACTTCAGTGATTAAAATACCGCTAATATTTTCAGGTATGCGGTATTGTTGTTTATTTTTAGAATCAAGTTCTACTAATTTTAAACCATCAATATAACCTTTTTCATATTGTAGCGATTTTTCATCTGTTTTTAGCATAAATTTAGCTGTTTTGACTTTATTATCTCTTTCATAAGTTACCTCTATAGCTTGTTTTGGATCAATACTTCCTATATAATTTTTTAAATCCATAGGGCTTTTAATCACAGTTTTATCTACTTTTATAATCAAATCACCTCTTTTTAATCCTGCATTATAAGCTGCTGAGTCTTTTTGAACTTCTGTTATTAAAGCTCCTTCTTGATTAGTATAAGCTTTTTTAATATCTTGAGTTAAAGCTCCTATGACTACGCCTAAATATCCTCTTTCAATTTTTCCATGTTCAATGAGTTTTTGTGCAATAGATTTTGCCATATTAGAAGGGATTGCAAAGCCTATGCCATTATTTCCACCACTTCTTGAAAGTATGGCTGAATTTATCCCAACTAAAGCCCCTCTACTATCTACTAAAGCTCCACCTGAATTTCCAGGATTAATTGAAGCATCAGTTTGAATAAAATTTTCATACTGATTTAAACCTATATTATTTTTATTTAAAGCTGATATAATCCCGCTTGTAACACTACTTCCAACGCCAAAAGGATTACCTAGAGCAAATACTACATCACCTTCTAATAATTTATCTGAATCAGCAAAAACCACAGCAGGTAAATTTTTTGCTTCTATTTTTATCACTGCCAAATCTGTTTTAGGATCAGCGCCAATTAATTTGGCTTTATATTCAGTGCTTGAATCAGGTAAATTTACAGTGATTTTTTCTGCACCTTCTATAACGTGATTATTTGTTATAATATAACCATCGCTTGAGATAATCACACCTGAACCAAGTGAACTTACTACTTCTTTTTTATTCTTTTTACTTTTTGGAGCTTGTGGGAAATCAAAACCAAAAAATTGTTTAAAATAAGGATCATTGAAAAAATCATCAATCCCAAAGGAATTGCTTTGAACGGTTTTAGAAGTTGAAATATTAACTACTGAATTTTTAACTTTTTGTATAGAATTATGATAAGAAAGTATAGTGTTTTGGTTATCGGTTGGTAAAGATCTTTTTACATTATCATCTGTTTGTTTAAAATCAATACTAGCACTAAAAATAGTAGTTGCTAATGCCAAAGAAAGAATCATAGTTTTTTTCATGTATTATCCTTTGTAAAATCATTTTATACAAGTATAAAATTTTATTTTTACACAATTGTAAACAAAACCTTTAGTATTAAAACTTATAAAAGTTGATTGACTAAGACTAAAGTTTATGGTATAATCTTATAAAAAATTAAGGAATAATAAAATGAATAATAGTTTATATGAAACACTAGGTGTTTCGCAAAATGCTAGCGCAGATGAAATAAAAAAAGCTTATAGAAAATTAGCAAGACAATATCACCCAGATATCAATAAAGAAGCAGGTGCTGAGGAAAAATTTAAAGAAATCAACGCAGCTTATGAAATTTTAAGTGATGAGAAAAAAAGAGCTCAATATGATAGATATGGCGATTCTATGTTTGGTGGGCAAAGTTTCCATGATTTTTCAAAAAATGCAGGTGGAGCTGATATTAACGATATTTTGAATAATATTTTTGGCGGAGGCTTTGGAGGCTTTGGCAGAGGTTTTAGCTCTAGTAATAATTTTAGAAGCGGTTTTGGAGGCTTTGGCGGGTTTGAAGAGGATTTAGACTTACAAGCAAGTGTTAAAATTCCTTTTGAAAAAGGAATTTTAGGTGGCGAGCATACTATAAACATCAATAATGAACAAGTTAAAATCAAAATTCCACACGGCATAAAAGATGGTGAAAAATTACGTATAAGAGACAAAGGAAAAAGCTTTCAAGGACAAAGAGGAGATTTGATTTTAAAAGTTGAACTTGAAAAAAGTGATGAATATGAAAGAGAGGATGATGATTTATACAAAAAGGTTGAAATTAGCTTAAAAACAGCATTTTTTGGAGATAAAATCAGCGTACATACTCCAAGAAAAGAAGTAAAAATCACCATACCACCAAATTCTAAAAATAATCAAAAAATCAGACTTAAAGGTTATGGAGTGCAAAATAGAAAAACAGATCTTTATGGGGATATGTATTTAATTTTAAATGTAAAAATACCTGATATTAATAGCCTTGATCCTGAATTTGTAAAAATTTTAGAAGAAAAATTACCTTAAAAGGAGTAAACAATGGAGCATAGTTATGATGAACCGGTGTATCTTATAAGTGTTGTTGCAAAGGTTTTAAGCATACACCCACAAACTCTAAGACAATACGAAAAAGAAGGTTTAGTTGAACCAAGTAGAACTGATGGTAAAATGAGACTTTATTCTCAAAAAGATATAGATAGAATCAAAATGATTTTACGCTTAACAAGAGATCTTGGGGTTAATTTAGCCGGTGTTGATGTGATTTTAAAGCTAAAAACAAAAATTGATGAGTTTGAAAATACTATTGAAGAATTAAGATTAGAACTTGATAGAAGAGACAATCCTTCAAAATCAAGAGCAGTAGTCAAACACAGAAGCAATTTTGACTTAATTTTTTTAGAAAAAATAAAATAATAAAATAAAAAAGGCTAATTAGTGGAAGAGTTTTTAAATGTCTTTTTAGTTGCAGTTGCTTTTGCTGTAATTTTAAATGTAATTTTAAAAAAATTTGGTATTCCAACTATTATAGGCTATATAGCTACAGGTTTATTTGTGCGTGAATTTTATGGTTTTAGTACTAATGAAATCATTATCCATGTGGCTGAGTTTGGTATAGTTTTTTTAATGTTTACCATAGGGCTTGAATTTTCATTTAAACATCTTTTAGCAATGAAAAAAGAAGTGTTTTTAAATGGAAGTTTGCAAATGCTAACTTGTGGCTTGGTTTGTACTTTACTTGTAACTTATATTTTAGGTATAGCAAATCATATAGCAATGATAGCAGGTTTTGCTCTAGCCTTATCCTCCACCGCTATAGTTTTAAAAATACTTAATGATAGTGGCGATATCAACGAAGAATATGGCAGAAAAGCTTTAGGAATTTTGCTTTTTCAAGATATTGCTGTGATACCACTGCTACTAATGATTGATATATTTAGTTCTCAAAATGCTGATATTTCAAAGCTTTTACTTACAACCTTAGTCAGTGCTGTGATTTTGCTTGTTTTGCTTTATTTTATAGGTAAATACCTTTTTACTTATGTTTTAAAATTTATCATTAAGACTAATGCAAATGAAATTTTCATTGCTACTATACTTTTTACTGTAATAGGAGCAAGCTTTTTAGCACATTCTTTTGGTTTTTCATATTCACTCGGAGCTTTTATAGCTGGAGCTTTGATAGCAGAAACTAAATATAAACATAAAATAGAAGCAGACTTGGTTCCTTTTAGGGATTTACTTTTAGGGTTTTTCTTTATCAGTGTTGGCTTACAAATTGATTTTCATATAGTTTTTGAAAATTGGTTTTTGATTTTTGTTTTTGTAAGCTTGGTATTGTTAATAAAATTTGTAGTAATCTATGGTCTTTTAATCCTTTATACAAGAAAAAGAGTAGCGTTAAAAACTGCTTTGAGTATTTCTCAAATTGGAGAATTTGCGCTAGCGGTATTTTCGCTAATGCAAGTAAATTCACTTATAGATGAAAAAACAGCACAAATTTTCATTATAGTTTCCATCATCACTATGGTTGCAACACCTTTTATTTTAAATAATCTTAGAAAAATAGCCAACGCAGCCGAAGGTGAGCAAAACGATATGGCTAAATTTTATCTATGTGATCAAAAAATGAAAGATCATTTTATCATTTTTGGTTATGCAAGATTAGGTCAAGAAGTGGTGCAAAAGATTAAAAAAACAGGTATTCCATATCTAGTTTTAGAAAGTGATTTAAATTTGGTTGAGCTTGGGCGTAGCAGAAATGAGAATGTTTTTTTTGCTAGTGTAGCGCAAGTAGAAACATTAAAAGTAGCTAATATAGAAGAATGCTCAGTTGCTATTATAACTATAAGCAATGAAGCTAAACTTGATATGCTCTATCAAGTGCTTTCTAGTTTTAACAAACCTATACAAACGGTTTTAAAAACAAGTGGTACAGGTGCTAAAATCATTTTCCCACACACCGATAAACATTTACACATTGTAGATGCTGAAGCTTCAATAGCTAGAAATTTAGTTCAAGAAGCATTGCAATGTAGAATTAATACAAGTGCAGCAGAATGAAAAATGATGAAAAAGCTTTGAGAGTTAAATACGTAAGAGCTTTAGAAAAATTTGCCAACTCTGCTGTAAGTGCTTTAAAAAGGGAAGATTTTGATTTAACTCTTTTTAGGGAAAGAATGCAAAAAAATGCTAAAATCTTTGAAAAAGTTCAAGCGGTATTTTTGGATTCTACTTACACTAAGGCTTTGGAGCTTTTTGTAAATGAGTGTTTAGATGAAAGTTTAGACCAAAAAACCTTAGCTTCAAAAGCCAATGCCTTATATAAGCTAAAAAATAATCAAAGTTATAAAAAAGACAAACATAAAATTAAATTTAAGGATGAATATTGATAAATGTAATTTTTGACATGGATGGCACACTTATAGATAGTGCTAATGCTATAGTATGTGCGGTAAATGAAATAAGAGCGGATTTAAATTTAGAACCTTTAAAAAGAGAGTTTATTTTAGATACTATCAATACTCCTGGGCAAAATTATGCTAAGATTTTTTATGGGGTTGATACTTACTCACATACTAGCTTTAAAGAAGGTTATGAGAAGTATTTTATCAAGCATTATGATCAAAGTGTGGTGCTTTTTGATGGTGTGCTTGAAGTTTTGGAATTTTGTAAAAAAAATGATTGTTATTTAGCTATAGCTACTAATGCACCTCAAGAAAGTTTGGTGCCTATTTTAAAAAAACAAAACATTCTTTCATATTTTGATAAAATATTAGGTGTTAGTTATAGTATAGAAGCTAAGCCTGATCCTATGATGCTAAGATTAATCGCAGATGAAGCAAAATATGAAAAAAGTATTTTCATAGGCGATAGCTTAAAAGACAGACTTTGTGCTAAAAATGCTAAGATGGATTATATACATATTTCTTGGCGAAAAGAAATTAAAGACTTAGATGAAGCTAACGATAAAGCTACTTTAATAGAAAAAATTCAAACTTACATAAAAGGTTAAAAATGGATATATTTGATGAAATGTTTGCAAAAAGCCCTAAAGAAAAATTTATCGAAACAATAAAATATGCAAATTTAGGTGCATTAGAAAATGTTTTAGAAAAATTATTAGCCGATCATATCGCTATGATAGAGCTTTTAGAAAAAAATAATTTAAATGAAACTGATGTAGCACAATTTCAAATGGAAAATTCACTCTTAATAGATGAGAGAAAAAATGATTTTTATATAGGCTTAAGTGCTGAAATTTTAGGACATGAGGGTTGATTTTGCGTTTATTTTTATCTTTATTTTTGATACTTAATTTTTTAAGGGCTGAAGTATTTTTTGATTATACTTATAAATTTACCTTAAATAAAGATGAAAAAGCAAGTGTAAAAATAAAAGAAATTGATTATCCTGATGAGATTTATTATTTTGACTTTTCATGGACTTTATTTGATCAAACTAATATCATTGTTCATTCAAGATATAAAAAATACCCTAGACAATTTGTGATGTCTTTAAGAAGAAATTTAAACTGGGTAGATCAAACCTTAGTACCTGATTATAAAAATCCTCATATAGATAGAGCAAGATTAATACTTGAATTTAGTGATTTTAAAAAAGGCGAAGCTATTTTTACTGTGTATATTGAAGATAGAGATAAAAGATTAGAAGTAGAATTTTTAGACCCTAGAAAAGCTAGTCTTAACCAAAACTAAAGTAAAATTTAATAAAATACAATTATAAGAAAACTAAGGAAAGCATAGTGCAAAAGATCGATCAATATATGCATGAATTTTTATCTGAATTAAATTATAAGCCTATTTTAACCATGAGTTCAAAACTTCAAGGTGGTAAAAAATTACGCTCAAAACTACTTTTAAAAATAGCTGGGGAAAGCGATATTAGCTATAAAATCTGTGCCATTATAGAGTTAATTCATGCTGCAAGTTTATTGCACGATGATGTGATTGATGAGGCAAAATTAAGAAGAGGTGTAAAGTCTATCAATGCACAATTTGGAGCTAAAAATGCTATCATGCTTGGAGATATTTTATACTCAAAAGCCTTTTATGAACTTTCTTTGATTGATTTAAAATTAGCAAAAATCATTTCTAATGCTGTTGTTATGCTTTCTGTTGGTGAATTAATGGATGTAAATTTAAGCGAAACTTTCAATAGTGATAAAAACGCTTATTTACAAATGATATATAACAAAACAGCCGTTTTAATCGAAGCTAGTGCAAGATGTGGGGCAATACTTGCTGATTTAAATGAAGATGATTTTGCAGAATATGGTAAAAATTTAGGTTTAGCTTTTCAAATTGTAGATGATATTTTAGATATCAAAGGTGATGAACAAACCTTAGGTAAACCCGCCATGAATGATTTTAAAGAAGGTAAAACTACTCTTGCTTATATGTATTTATATGAAAAATTAAATTCACAAGATCAAGAAATGCTTAAGTCTTATTACAAGAAAGATTTAAGTATAGATGAGATTGCTTGGATTAAAAATAAAATGCAAGAATATGGAATTTTTAATCAAGTTGGCCGAGAATTAAACACTTATGCAAATAATGCTTTAAAAACCATAGAAAAATATAATATAAAAGATTTAGAAGATATTATTAAAAGTATGATAGAAAGGGAATTTTAATGCATTATTATTGCATCAGTTTTACACATAAAAATACAGATATTGCTACTAGAGAAAAACTTTCCTTTTCTAATGAAGACAAAAAAAGAGAATTACTAAAGCTAATCCATGCTAATAATAAAATTTTAGAAAGCTTAGTACTTAGTACTTGTAATAGGGTTGAAATTTTTCTTTTTGTTGGGGATGTTGAAAGCATTAATGAGCATATTTTAAAAACACTTAGTTTACTTTGTGGGGTTGATAGGGAAAATTTAAGCACTAAGGCTGATTTTTACGAAGATAGCGGAGCTATTCATCATTTATTTTCTGTAGCAAGTTCGCTTGATAGTTTAGTTATTGGTGAAACACAAATTGCTGGACAATTAAAAGATGCTTATAAATTTGCCCTGCAAGAACAAAGATGTGGTGTGCATTTAACTAGAGCAGTACATTATGCTTTTAAATGTGCGGCAAATGTTAGAAATCAAACTGAAATTTCTAAAAATCCTATCTCAGTTGCTTCAGTAGCAGTAGCAAAAGCTAAAGAACTTGTAAATTTAGAAAATAAAACTGTAGTTGTAGTAGGTGCAGGGGAAATGAGCGAGCTAGCCTGTAAGCATTTATTAAATGCTAAGGCTAAAGTATTGATATTAAATAGAGACATACAAAATGCCCAAAAGCTTTGTGAGGATTTAGGTGAAAATGCAAGTTATGAAAGTATTGCAAATTTAAAAGAAGCATTAAATCAATATAAGATATTTTTTAGTGCCACAAATGCTCCACATGCTATTATAACTAATGATTTATTAGAAGAAAAAGATTATAAAAGATATTTTTTTGATATAGCAGTACCTAGGGATATTGATATAAAAGCAAATGAAAAAAATATAGTCTACGCTGTTGATGATTTAGAAGAAGTCGTAAGAAAAAATTTAACTCTAAGAGAACACCAAGCACAAGTTGCTTATTCTATAGTAGGCACTATGACAAATGAGTTTTTCCAACACCTAAGCAAACTAGCAACCTTACCTTTAGTGAAACAACTACGCTTGCAAGCTGATGAAATCGCTAAAGAACAACTACAAAAGGCTATAGATAAAGGATATTTAAAACACTCAAACCATGAAGAAGCAAGAAAGCTTATAAGACAAGTAATGAATGCATTTTTACATCATCCTAGTGTAAATTTAAAAAAACTAAGTGGAACTATGCAAAATGATTCAGTCGTTAATGCTATGCGTTATGTGTTTGATTTAAAAAATGAAAACATGGAAGGTTTAAACCTTTATAAATGTGAATTTAATTTGGAGAATAATCATGAAATTTAGTAAATTTTATGCCATAAGTACAAAAGAAAATCCAAAAGACGCTACTTTACCAAGTCATATATTTTTAGTTAAAGGTGCCTTTGTAGAACAAATTGGAAGTGGTCTGTATAATTTTTTACCTTTAGGAAAAAGAGTTTTAGATAAGATTAAAAATATCATCAAAGAAGAAATGGATAAAGCAGGGGCTTTAGAAGTAAATTTAAGTTTTAATACTCCAGCAGAACTTTGGAAGGAAAGTGGGAGATTTAATGTTTTTGGTAAAGAGCTTTTACGCTTTAAAGATAGAAAAGAAAATGATTTTGTCTTAGGGCCAACTCATGAAGAAGCTATGGTGGCTTTAGTAAGAAATAAAATAAACTCTTACAAGCAACTTCCATTGCATTTATATCAAATAGGACTTAAATTTAGAGATGAGGCTAGACCTAGATTTGGACTTTTAAGATGTAGAGAATTTTTAATGAAAGATGGCTATAGTTTTCATGCTAATGAAGCTGATTTAGATAAAGAATTTAATCTTATGTATGAAACTTATAGTAAAATTCTTACAAGATTAGGGCTTGAATTTAGAGCTGTTGAAGCTGATAGTGGGGCTATTGGTGGAAGCGGTTCAAAAGAATTTATGGTTTTGGCTAAAAATGGTGAGGATGATATATTATTATGTGAGCATTGTGATTATGCTGCAAATATTGAAGCAGCAAAAAGAGCTAAAAAAAGTTGTGAAGATGAAAGGCCAGAGGCTGATTTTGCCACGCAATTTCACACTCCAAATGTAAAAACTATAGAAGAATTAGCGGAATTTTTTAAAATTAACCCTTACTATACTATCAAAGCTATTGCTAAAAAAGCTATTTATGAAAATGAAGAAAAAATTGTAGTATTTTTTATACGCGGTGATGATGAACTGCAAGAAGTTAAAGCGCTAAATGCAGCAAATGCACTAGAATTAGTTGATGTAAGTGAAGAAGAATTAGAAAAAGTAGGTTTAGTGCCAGGATTTATCGGCTTTATAGGATTAAATGGAGTTGATTTTTATATTGATCATGAGCTTGAAAATGAAACAAATATGATTATTGGAGCAAATAAAAAAGATTATCATTTAGTTGGAATTAATGTTGTAAATTTAAATAAAGAACGCTTTAAAGATCTTGCGGCAGTTAAAGAGCATGATCTTTGTCCAAAATGCCAACACAAGCTTAAGCAAAGCAAAGGTATTGAAGTAGGGCATATTTTTAAACTTGGAAATAAATACTCAAAAGCAATGAATGCAAGCTATTTAGATGAAAATGGTAAAGCTCAATTTTTCACTATGGGTTGTTATGGTATGGGAGTGAGCCGTTTGGTTGCAGTTGCCATAGAAGCAAGCCATGATGAAAAAGGTTGTATTTGGAATAAAACTTTAGCTCCTTTTGTTTTAGATATCATCGTTTCTAATATAAAAGATACAAAAGCCATGGAATTTGCTGAGCAAATTTATACTCATTTTAAAGATAAAGAAATTTTATTTGATGATAGAAATGAGCGTTTTGGTGTAAAGATTAATGATTTTGAATTAATGGGCTTTCCTTATGCTTTAGTTATAGGCAAAGGCTTAGAAAATGATGAAGTAGAATTAATCCATAGAAATACCTTAGAAAAACAAGTTTTAAAAACCCAAGAAGTAATTTCATACTTAGAGAAAATTCTATGATAGCAAGAATAAATATAAGCGCATTTTTGATTTTAGAATTAATTGCTAGTATTTTATTTATAACCTTTTTTGGTTTTTTAAATTTTTTTATGATAGTTTTTGTAAGTATGTTTTTAGGGGCAATGTTTTTAGCAAAGACTTGGACAAATCTCATCACTATGCAAAATACCAACACGAATTTATTTGGTATGATTAAATTATTTTCCTTAACTATAGTAGGAATTTTACTTTTAATACCAGGAATTTTAAGTACATTTTTAGGAATTTTGCTTTTATTTTTTATGATGGTGCTAAAACTTTTTACAAAACAAAAAAGAAAATACCATCATCAAACAAATAATGAAGAAGAAATCATCGATGTAGAAATCATACAGGAGCATAAAAAATGCAATTAATCATCGCAACAAGAAAAAGCCAACTTGCATTATGGCAAAGTGAGTATATAAAAAATAAATTATCGCAAACGCATTCTGAATTAGAAATTTCTTTAGAGGGTTTTAAAACAAAAGGTGATGTTTTACTTGATTCGCCTTTGGCTAAAATAGGTGGAAAAGGACTTTTCACAAAAGAACTTGAAGAAAGTATGTTAAGAGGCGATTCGCATTTAGCTGTGCATAGCTTAAAAGATGTGCCTAGTTTTTTCCCAAAAGGTTTAGTTTTAGCTGCTATTTCAAAAAGAGAAGTGGTAAATGATGCTTTTTTAAGTGAGTATTATGAGAGCTTAAATGCTCTCCCAAAAGGTGCAAAAGTAGGTACAACAAGTCTTAGAAGAAGAATGCAACTTTTAGCGTTAAGGCCTGATTTAAACATCATTTCTCTAAGAGGTAATATCAACTCGCGCTTAGAAAAACTTAAAGCCAAGGAATTTGATGCTATTATTTTAGCTCTAGCTGGCATTAAACGCTTAGGTTTAGATAAAGAAATAAAATACATTAGGGCTTTTGAACTTGATGAGATGATACCCGCAGCTTCCCAAGGAGCTTTAGGTATAGAAAGCATTGATGATAAACAAATTTTAAAATACCTTGAATGCTTAAATGATGAAAATGCCTTTATAGAAACCCATATAGAAAGAGATTTTATAAAAACTCTAGAAGGTGGTTGTCAAGTACCTATAGGTATTAATGCAAAAATCATTGATGAAAAAATAGAAATTCACGCCATAGTAGGCTTACCTGATGCAAGTAAAATTCTCAAAGAAAAAAGAGTAATTGATAAGCAAGATTACGCAAAAGCGGGCGAGCTTTTAGCTAAAGAAATGATAGCAAAAGGTGCAAAAGAAATTTTAAAAGAAGCAGAGAGTATGATATAAATGCAAAAATTCATAGAGCTTTTAGAAAAAAATAATTTATTAAAAACCATTCATGAGCCTGTTGATGTTGATCTTGAAATGGCACATTTAGCTTATATAGAAGTTAAAAAAGAAGACTCAAAAGCCTTGCTTTTTACTAATGCAGTAAAAAATGGTAAAAAATACGATTATCCTGTTCTTTTAAATACTTTTTGTAATGAAAAAGCTTTAAATTTAACATTTGAAAAAGATTATGAAGATGTGGCTAAAGAAATTAGCTCTTTGCTTAAAATGCATATACCACAAAGCTTTGGTGCAAAATTAAATTTTTTCAAAACCTTACTTGATTTAAAAAATATCCCACCAAAACGCATTAAAAAAGATGGAGAATTTAATTACAAAAGCTTAAATTCTTTATATGATATGCCTATTTTAAAAACTTGGGAAAAAGACGCTGCGCCTTTTATTACCATGGGGCAAGTTTATACTCAAAGCATAGATGGAAAACAAAATAATCTTGGAATGTATCGTTTGCAAGTAGTTAATGAAAAAACCTTACTTATGCATTGGCAAATTCATAAAGATGCAAGCCATTTTTTCCATGAGTATAAAAAAGCAAATCAAAAAATGCCAGTAAGTATAGCCATAGGTGGAGATCCTTTATATATTTGGTGTGCTCAAGCACCTTTACCAAAAGGAATTTTCGAACTTTTACTTTATGGTTTTATCAAGAAAAAACCTGCCATTTTGGCAAAATGCAAAAGCAATCATCTTTATGTGCCTTATGATAGTGATTTTGTAATTGAGGGTTTTGTAGATCCAAATGAATTTGCACCCGAGGGTCCTTTTGGAGATCATACAGGTTTTTATACCCCTGTTGAACTTTGTCCTATTTTAAAAGTAGAAAAAATCTTTGCTAAAAAAAATGCGATTTATCAAGCTACTGTTGTAGGAAAACCACCTTTAGAAGATAAATACATGGGGCTTGGCACAGAAAGAGTTTTTTTACCTTTACTTCAAACAAATGCTCCTGATTTGATAGATTATAACATGCCTGAAAATGGAGTTTTTCATAATTTAATCTTAGCCAAAATAGAAGCAAAATATCCAGCTCATGCAAAACAAGTCATGCATACTTTTTGGGGTGTAGGACAAATGAGTTTTGTAAAACATGCTATTTTTGTTGATGAAAATGCACCTTGCTTGCAAGATTATGACAAACTCATACCTTATATACTTAATCGTTTTGATGAAGAAAAATTGCTTATTAGTGAAGGAATTTGCGATCAGCTTGATCATGCTTCAAGCACTTATTGCTATGGTGGTAAAGCAGGACTTGATGCGTGTGGTGATGAGAAAAAAGTTGAACTTGAAATTTTAAGCGATAAAGCTTTACTTTCACTTTTTAAAGAAAAAGATCAAAGTATTTTAAAATTAAAGCAATTTTACACCCAAACCTTTGCTCCAATTTGTGTGATTTTGATTGATAAAAAAGAAAAAATTGCTCAAATTTTTGAAAAACTACAAACTTATAAAAAGCATTTTAGAATTTTAGTTTTCTTAGATACAGATGTTATTTTGGAAAATCCTTATATGCTAGTTTGGCGCGTGGTAAATAATATAGATGCAAAAAGAGATATATTTATCAAAAAAGATTGTGTTGCGATTGATGCGACAAATAAAGGATCATTAGAAGATTATCATAAAGAATGGCCTTTAATGACAAATTGTTCTAAAGAAGTTATAGAGAGACTTATTGCAAGAAATTTACTTCCAAATGATGAAAAATTATTCAAAAAGTTTGAAATTTTTTAATTTTAAATTTTTTGAGAACACTTTTTGCTTGTAAGAAAATATAGATTTTTAATCTAAATATTAAGTTTTTTAAAATTATGTCGATAGAGTATTTTAAAGTCTTTTAAAAAGGAGTTTAAAATGGACATTAGTAACAATATTCAAAGAGATGCAAATGTAGCTCATTTTAACACAAAAAGCATTGAAAAGGCACCTCAAGAGAATAAGCAACAACAAGTTAATTTAAACGATCAAGATGAGAATTTAAATGAAAAACTAAGAAACGCGACAGAAAAGCTTAATAGTCAAATGGAAACACTAGGAACAAATGTGCGTTTTGCATTTAATGATAAAATTAATGAAATGTATATAAATGTAACCGAAAAAGATACAGGAAAACTTATACGTAAAATTCCTAGTGAAGAAGCAATGAAATTAATAGAACATTTTAAAGGTGTTATTGGTACTATTTTTGATAAGGAGAGTTAATCATGGCGGTAGGTAGTTTAGGAAGTTTAGGGATAGGTTCAGGAGTTTTAACAAGCGATACGCTTAATAAACTTAAAGAAGCAGAAATGCATGCAAATTTGAAATTTTATAATTCGCAACTTGAAACCAACAGTTCAAGACAGAAAGATTTAGCAGAGCTTGAAGCTAAACTACTTGCATTTCAAACAGCTGTAAATAGTTTAGGAGATGCTTCACAGTTTAATCAAAAAAAAGTATCTCCTAGTGTAAGTGGAGATAGTGCTGCTGCTAGTTTAACCGTAGGATCTTTATCCAGTCTTACAAACATGAAAGTTATTGTGGATCAACTTGCTCAAAAAGATGTATATCAAAGTAATGGTTTTAAAGATAAAACTTCATCAGTACTACAAAATTTAGGTCTAAGTGGCACTAAGTCTTTTACAATCACGCAAGATGGAAAAGAATATAAAATAGAAATTGATCAAAGCACTACCGTAGCTCAACTTGCTGAAAAAATCAACTCTGCTACAGGCGGCAAAGTAGAAGCTAAAATAGTCAATACTGGAGATAAAGAAAACCCGTATCGCTTGGTAGTACAAAGTAAAGATACTGGAACGCAAAACAATATCTCTTTTTCAGGAGATGAAGATCTCTTAAAAGGTATGGGATGGGAACTTGATAAAAATAGTATTAGCGCTGGTGGTTTGTTTGGTTTTAGAGAAAATGGAAATACTGATAAAACTCAAATTAACGGAACGCTTTCTTCTAAACCAAATGGAAGCGATAATTTATTAAATCCTGGAGATGGCAAAACCTCTTTAACTTTTGTAGTTAAAAATGGTGATACTTATGATAGATATACTATAGATATTGATGAAAATACTACATATGATAGCTTAGCTGAACAAATTAGTAAAAAAACTAATGGTAAGGTTAATTTAGAACTAACAGATACAGGAGCAACTTTCAAAACAACTAATGGAGCTGAACTTGGTATTTTTGATGGAGGTTATGCTGTAGATGAAGATGGTAACATCGACAAGGCAAATTATACTAGAGATGATAAAGCTACCTCATTATTGAAAGATAAATTTGGTATTGAATTAGATACCAGTACACCACAAGGTTATAATGTAAAAGCAGATAATGAAAATCACATCCAAAAAGGCATGGATGCTATTTTTAGTGTAGATGGTGTTCAAATGACTAGACCAACCAACACTATCACAGATATAAGTCCAGATACCACCTTAGAGCTTAAACAAAAAGGTGAAATAAGCTTTAATGTGACTCAAGATACAGCTGCCATAGCTGAATCTTTAGAAAGTTTGGCAACTGCTTATAATGATTTAATGCTAAATCTTACAGCAGCTACAAAATATGATCCTGATGCAGGAACAAAAGGAAATTTTGTAGGTGTTAATGCAATCTCAAATATAAAATCTCAAATTAATAATATTTTACTTCAAACTATCACAGTTGATGGAACAATTACAGTTGGAGATAGTGAAACTTCAGAAGGGACAAAAATATCATCTAAAGTTAGTTTATCTTTGGCTGATTATGGACTTACTATATCTAATGGAACCATGACTTTTGATTCTTCTAAATTTAACACCAAATTTAATGAAGATCCGGAAATGGCTGAAAGGTTTTTCGTAGGAAGTAATGGTTTTGAAGATATCAATTTAAGTGGAGAAAAAGTTGGAGGGTTTGCAAAAGACAATCCAGAAGGCATTGATTTTACTGATTCAGAATTTAAAATTATTTATAATGAAGAAACCATAGATTTAACCAAAACAAAAAATGGTGATCCTTTTATATTAAAAGGGAGTACAGATGAAGAAATGGCTCAGAATTTAGTTGATCATATTAATAGCTTTGGCCTAGAAGGCTTAGAAGCTAGTTTTGAAATTATCAACCAAGGAAGTCCTGATCAAAAAATTCAATTTAAAATCAAAGGAACTTCAGGAAGTGATTTAGAAATTCAAGGTAAAGAAGACTTTTTAAAACAATTTGGCTTAAGTCCTAAAACTATGTATTCAAATTGGAAAGAAGAAACTGGAACTTTTGGGATATTAAAAAACACTATGAGGGAAATGATGAGTTCGGAAGGTTCTTTTGGTGGGTATAAAGCTTCCTTAACAAAAGAATCAAAGAATTTAAATGAAACCATAGAAAATACAAAAAACTCCATTGATGCAAAATATGACACAATGTGGTCAACATGGGCAGCATATGATAGTATTATTTCTAAATTAAATAATCAAGCAAGCGTTATTGCTAATATGATTAATGCAGCAAATAATCAAAATTCTTAAAATAAGAAAGGATTTAAATGGTAAATAGTGCAGTTTATAATGCATATTCACAAAGTCAAGCAGGCGTAGAATCTCAAGAAAAACTTATAGAGATGCTATACGGAGGGATTCTACGCTTTGCTAGTAGAATAAAAATAGCCATACAAAATGAAAATATAGAAGAAAGAGTGTATTATGTAAAAAGAGCTAGTGCTATTTTTGTTGAGCTTATTAATTGTCTTGACTATGAAAAAGGTGGAGATGTGGCACATTATCTAAGTGGTTTATACACTAGAGAATTACAACTTCTTTCTTTAGCTAATATAGAAAACAATGAAGCTAGAGTAGATGAAGTAATAAATGTAGTAAAAGGCTTATTAGAAGCTTGGAGGGAAGTACATCAAAAATGAGTGAAAAAAAATGGATAGATGAGTTTAAACTAGCTGTATATACTGAAGATATTGAAAAAATAATTAAACTCATCGAAAAACCTGATTTTAAAGATTGTCCTAATGAGGCTTTAGCACTTACTAATGAAGCAATAGCTTTTATGAAAAAAAAACAAGATAAAATAGCTATTAACTTGCAAAAACTCAAAAAAGCTTCTGCTTATATGAAGTAAAACATGGCGATAAGCCGAGTTCTGTCAAGAGCGATCATTTATCTAGACTTGTTTTTGCAAACAAGTTCAAGCGAAGGGTTATATTATAAGACTAAAACCACCCCTTCTTGCTGCAGATTGGGTTTACATAGCTAGCTTTGTTACCAAAGCTACTGGTAGGCTCTTACTCTACCGTTTCACCTTTTCCATATAAAATATGGTAGTTTTCTTTCTGTTGCACTTTCCCTTAGGTTACCCTAGCCATCCATTAGATGGAATCCTTGTCTTATTGCAGCTCGGACTTTCCTCTTCAAAAGAAGCGATCGCTTGCCATGTTTAGATAAATTTTATCAAAAAAATCATTTTTATACTAGAGTAAAGATAAGATTTAATGTAATTTTTAATTCATTTTCATATTTTGTAAGCTCTAAATTTTTAACTTTTATATAAGGATCTAGTTCTTGTAAAAATTGCATTAAGAAATAAAAATCACTAATAAAACTCAATTTTAATTCATAATAAGCAAAATATTCATCTTGACTTTTATAACTTTGAATTTGCAAAGACCTTACTTTAGTAAGATTTTTTTCAATATCTTTTAAAATGCTTTGATAATCTTTATCTAAACTCAAGAATGACGGCTCATTATAAGATATATTTTCATCTTTTTTTAAATCAGAAATCATTTCTTGTTTTTGCTTGTATTTTACTTGTAAAATATATAACTCATCTTTTGACAACCTCATTTGCTTTTCAAAATAATCAAAAACACTCATATAAATCATGAAAAAACCAAAAACAAAAGCAACCATCAAAGCTAATGCAAATTCACGCTCAGATAACTTAGCAAAGATATTTTCTAAATTTTTATAAAGATTTTTCAAAAACAAGAGTGATTTTTCCATGATTAATTTCTTTATTTTTTAAAACAAAATGATGTTTTTTAAAATCTTCATAAAATTCATAGTCATTTTTAAGCTCTATAATAAAATCATTATTTTTAACATGTAAAGCCTCTATATAGGCTTGATGAGAATTTAAAACTCTTAAAAAATCATAAAAATCTTTATAACAAAGTGCATTCGCATAAAATTTTTGTAACAAATCAACCTTTAACTCATTTTCTTCTTGTAGTTTTTTAAACTCTTGATTTTGCTTTTGATTTATTTTTACCTGTTCTAAAATATCATCTTGCTTTTTTATTAAATTTTCATATTTTGTTTTCTCATTTTCATAAAATGATCTTTGTGTATATAAATACAAGGGATAAACTAAAGCTAATAAAACTCCATAAATAAAAGCCAATAAAATCTTAAAACTAAAAGATTTTAAATGATTTATTTTTTCTTTATTGGTAAAATTAATCTTAATTTGATCACAATTTTTTAACAATTTTTGATAAAAAATATTACTATGAAATTTAGCAAAACTACTAAAATTTTGAGTATCATCTATACTTATAATGTTTTTATATGTATTTTTTAATTTTTCATCATATATTTTATTATAACTATTTAATGGCATAACTTTACAATTTTGAAAATTACATCCTAAATACTCCACTAAAACTATGTATTTTTTCTTAAATAATAATGCAAGATTTTTGCTATTTGTATCATTCTTAAAATACACTTCAAAGAGCAGGGGTTCAGGGATTACATAATCAATATCTAAAATATCTTCATATCTACACAAAAATACATGAGTAAAAGATTTATCTTGAAAATACTTTAGCTTATAAGAAAAATCATCTTTAAGACCAAGCTCTTCAAAACTCTTTTTTAAAATTTCATCTTCGCTAATAGGATTTGTAAGTTTTACATATAAAAGCTTTTCATAGGCTAGAAAATCTTTTTTGATGACTTTTTTACTCATCATAAAGGATTTTTTTGAGATTTTGTTCGTTTTTATGCCAATTTTTCTCAAGTTGAACGAACAATTTTAGCATTACTTTTTTTTGTGCTAATTTTTCTATTTTAACTCTAGCTTCTTTACCTATACGCTTAATTGTAGCTCCATCTTTACCTAATATCATTCCTTTATGAGAATTACTATCTGTAATGATAATAGCATTGATATAATAAATTTGCTCTAGTTCTTTGATTTTTTCTATTTTTACTTCAGTGCTATAAGGAATTTCATCACTTAAATTTTCATATATAGCTTCTAAGATAAAATCTCTATAAATATCCTTTTCATTTGTAGTAGTAATAAACTCAGGATTAAAATAATACGGATGTTCAGGCAAATACTTAATCATCTCATCTAAAAGAATTTTTTTATAAAATTTTTGCTTAGCAGAATAGGGGATAATAGCACTAAAATGCGAGCTAAACTGAGAATACTCACTTAATTTTTTAAGCAAAACTTCTTTTTTTACCAAATCAACCTTATTGATTAATACAATATGTGGCACTTTAGGGTTTAAACTTAAAAAATTTTCATAATCTTTAATATCATCATAAATACTAGCTACAAATAAAATCACATCACAATCAGCAATGCTTTTAATCGCAAGATCAATCATAAGCTGATTCATGGCTTTAGAGCTTGCATGCAAACCTGGTGTATCTATAAAAATAAGCTGATGATTTTCATGCATTATAATTGCATTAATCTTTCTTCTTGTAGCATTTTGCTTATGAGAAACCATAGCAACTTTTTCTTCTAATAAAGAATTTAGGATAGAACTTTTTCCCGCATTAGTTCTACCCACTATGCTTATAAAGCCGCTTTTCACAAGATATACCTAGCTAAATCTTTATTTTCTATGATATCTCCAAGTTTAACTTGCACTTTAAAATCATCTATTTTATATACTTTACCTGCATATTCATCTGCTTCAAAACTAATATCTTCCAAAAGTTTTTCCACTACTGTATGTAAGCGTCTTGCACCAATATCTTGCATTTCTTTATTGGCCTTGCTTGCTATTTTTGCTATTTCTCTAATAGCATCATCTTCAAAAACAAGCTCTACATTTTCAGTTTTTAAAAGCTCAATGTATTGTGTTAGTAATGAATTTTTAGGTCTTGTTAAAATAGCATATAAAGCATCCTCATCTAGCGAATCAAGCTCAACTCTTAAAGGAAAGCGCCCTTGAAGTTCAGGGATTAAATCACTTGGCTTACTTAGATGAAAAGCACCTGCTGCGATAAATAAAATATGATCAGTTTTTAAAGGTCCAAATTTAGTTTGTATGGTACTACCTTCAACTATAGGAAGCAAATCTCTTTGCACCCCTTCTTTGCTTGGATCTTGGCGGTTTGAATTGGAGCTTGAAACTGCTACTTTATCTATCTCATCGATAAAAATAATCCCTTCATTTTCTGCTCTTCTTAAAGCCTCGCCTTTAATACTTTCCATATCAAGAATTTTCTCACTTGCTTCTTGAGCTAGAGCTATTCTTGCATCTTTTACTTTCATTTCTTTTTTAACTTTTTTATTACCCACACCAATAACTTTTACTATATCTTGCATAGCACCCATTTCAGGCGGTAAATTTGGATTAGTATCAAACACACTTTGTGAAATTTCAACTTCTATTATGCTATCATCTAAATCACCAGCTTTTAATTTCACGCGCATTTTTTCTAAAGAATTTTGATATTCTTCTTGTTTTTCTTCACTAACACCCTTTGGTAAAGGCGGTAAAAGTTTTTCTAAAATTTTATTTTCTATAAATTCATTAATTTTGTCTTTATTTTTTTCTTTTTCTTCGTTTTTTACTAAATTTAAAGCAGCATTAGCTAAATCTCTAACCATGCTTTCTACATCACGCCCAACAAAACCAACTTCAGTATATTTACTTGCTTCAACTTTTACAAAAGGAAGTCCCATCATCTTAGCAAGGCGTCTTGCAATCTCTGTTTTACCAACCCCAGTTGATCCTATCATTAAAATATTTTTTGGCATGATATCATCTTGAAGTTCAGGGCTAAGCTGCATTCTTCTATAACGATTTCTTAAAGCAATTGCTATGATTTTTTTGGCGTTTTTTTGTCCAATTACATAATCATCTAAAAATTTCACAATCTCTTTTGGAGTTAAATTCATTTATCATCCTCAATTATATAAGTTTTAATATTTGTATTTGTATAAATGCAAATTTCACCAGCTATTTGCAAGCTTTCTTTGACTAATTCTTCTTCATCTAAATTTGAATGTTTGGCCAAAGCTCTTGCTGCAGAAAGTGCATAATTACCCCCACTACCAATAGCAGCTATAGCACCATCTTCAGGCTCAACTACATCTCCAGTTCCTGAAAGTAAAAATATATGATCTCTATCTAATACTAGCATCATTGCTTCAAGTTTTCTTAGGTATTTATCCTTACGCCATTCTTTTGAAAAATCTATCGCAGCTTTTAACAAATCACCCTTAGAACTAGAAAGTAATTTCTCAAACATATCAAAAAGATTAAAAGCATCAGCAGTGCTTCCTGCAAAACCTGCTAATACTTTTCCATTGTTTAATTTTCTAATTTTAACTGCATTATTTTTTAAAACAGTATTTCCAAAACTTACTTGTCCATCTCCACCAATTACAGACTTATTTTTGCCTTTATAAGCTAAAATTGTAGTTGCGTGAAACATTATTCTCCTTTAACTTCTAGCTTAAATACAGCATGAATTGCATGGCCTAATTTTGCTGAAATTTCATGCACGCCAAGTTCTTTTATGGTATCACATTCTAAGCTTTTTTTATCAAGCTCTATACCTTTTTGATCCTTTAACGCATGAGCGATTTCATCTTTAGTAACCCCGCCAAACAAGCTTCCATTAGCTCCCACAGGCTTAGCTATGCAAATAGTGATTTTAGATAATTCTTCTTTCAATTTTTCCAAATTTGCAAGCTCAAATCTTAAATTTTCTGCCTTTTTCTTTTGTTCTGCTTCATACTGTTTTAAAACCTCATGCGTAGCAGCTTTAGCAAAGCCTTTAGCAATTAAAAAATTTTGTCCATATCCATCTTTTACTTCTTTAACCTCTCCTGCTTTTCCTAAGCTTTTTACATCTTTAATCAATAATACTTTCATTGTTTTCCTTTTTAAAATTTTCTTCCATTTTTACCTGCGATGATAAATCTCAAAGCATTTAATCTTATAAAGCCTGCTGCATCTTTTTGATCATACACAGCATCTTCTTCAAAAGTACAATAAGCCTCGCTAAATAAGCTATCATTTGCACTTTCTCTGCCTATTACCATTACATTACCTTTATATAATTCAAGTTTAACTTTACCATTTACATATTTTTGTGACTCATCAATTAAGGCTTGAAGCATTAATCTTTCAGGCGAGAACCAATAGCCATTATAAATTAAACTTGCATATTTTGGCATTAATTCATCTTTTAAATGTGCTGCTTCTCTATCAAGAGTGATACTTTCTATAGCACGGTGTGCTTTTAAAAGTATGCTTCCACCTGGGGTTTCATAACAACCTCTACTTTTCATACCCACATAGCGATTTTCGACAATATCAAGACGACCTATACCATGTTTTGCACCAAGCTCATTAAGTTTTGCCAAAAGCTGCGCAGGAGACATTTTTTCTCCATTAATAGCACATAAATCGCCTTTACTAAACTCAAGATCTATCACTTCGCTTTCATTTGGAGTTTCTTTTAAATCTTTCACCCAACGCCACATATCCGCTTCAGGTTTAGCAGCAGGATCTTCAAGTACTAAACCCTCATAAGAAATATGCAATAAATTTGCATCCATAGAATAAGGTGACTTACCTGGCTTTTTAGCTATATCAATACCATGTTTTTGCGCATAAGCTAAAAGTTTTTCACGGCTATTTAAATCCCATTCTCTCCAAGGAGCAATAATGGCTAAATTTGGATTTAGTGCCAAAGCACCTAATTCAAAACGTACCTGATCATTTCCCTTACCAGTTGCTCCATGACTAATAGCATCTGCATTAGTTTTATTTGCTATTTCTACCAAAGCTTTTGTTATTAAAGGTCTTGCTATACTTGTACCTAGTAAATATTCTCCCTCATAAATAGCATTTGCTCTAAACATAGGAAATACATAATCTTTTACAAATTCATCTTTTAGATCTTGAATAAAAATATTTTCTTCTTTTACACCCAAAGAAAGCGCTTTTTTTCTAGCAGGCTCAAGCTCTTCACCTTGTCCAATATCTGCTGTGAAAGTTACTACTTCACATTTATACTCATCTTGTAGCCATTTTAAAATTATACTTGTATCAAGTCCACCAGAATATGCTAAAACTACTTTTTTAATATCTTTTTTCATTGTCTTTCCTCTTTGTAAAAAAATGATTGTAAAATTTAACGAATTTAGCTTAATATAATGTAAAATATTCAGACATTTTATAACATTTTCTTGTATTTTTTGATAAAATATTTTTATGAGAATAGATAAGTTTTTAAATGTAGTTAATATCACTAAGCGCCGTGCTATTTCAGAAGATATGTGTAAAAGTGGCGTAGTAAGTATAAACAATCAAGTAGTTAAAGCTAGTAAAGAAGTAAAAATTGGCGATGAAATAAGCATTAAATTTATAGAATATACTAATATCTATAAAGTCTTAGACATACCAACAACCAAAAGCATACCAAAAGCTATGCAAGAAAAATATGTGGTAAAAATCCAATGAAAGAAATAATTTTAAGCCAAAATGAGCTTTATAAGCTTTGTGAAATTTTACCTAAAAACGGAGTTATTTTACTTCAAGGGGATTTAGCAAGCGGTAAAACTACTTTAGTGCAAAATTATGCTCAATTTCTTGGAGTAGAAAAAACGCTTAATTCTCCTACATTTTCTATCATGCAAGAGTATGATTTTCAACAAGGTAAAATGTATCATTATGATATTTATCAAGAAGGTTTTGATGGACTTTTAAAAAATGGCTTGATTGAAAATTTTTTTGAAGAGGGTTTGCATTTGGTAGAGTGGGGTGATGAAAAATTAAAAAAATACTTAGATAAATATCAAATTTTTAATATAATTTTACAAATCATTCCTTATGAAAATAAAAGAAAGTATATAATACATGAGTAAGCTGGAAGCTAGAAATTTAGAAAAAATCATTAAAAAAACTAAAATCATACATGATGTTTCACTAGAAGTACAAAGCGGGGAAGTAGTAGGACTTTTAGGGCCTAATGGAGCAGGAAAAACTACGAGTTTTTATATGATATGTGGACTTATTTTGCCAACAAGTGGGCAGGTGTTTTTAGACTCACAAGATATTACAAAAGAACCACTTAATAAAAGAGCAAAGCTTGGCATTGGGTATTTACCTCAAGAAAGTAGTGTTTTTAAAGACTTAAGCGTAGAAGAAAATTTACTTTTAGCCGCCCAAGTAATTTATAAGGATAAAAATTTATTAGAGCAAAAGATAGAACAAATGCTAGAATTACTTAGTATAGAACCTATTAGGCATAGAAAAGGTATGAGTTTAAGCGGGGGCGAAAGAAGGCGTTGTGAAATCGCAAGATCGCTTATGTGTGATCCTAAATTTTTACTTTTAGATGAACCATTTGCTGGGGTTGATCCTATAGCAGTGAGTGAAATTCAAAGCTTGATTAATGATTTAAAAGCTATGAATATAGGTGTTTTAATCACTGATCATAATGTAAGAGAAACTTTAGCAATTTGCGATAGAGCTTATGTGATTAGAAGCGGAAGGTTGCTAGCTAGTGGCAATGCTAATGAAATTGCACATAATGAAGATGTTAAAAAATACTATCTTGGAAGTGAGTTTAGACTTGAATAATGCTTAAACAAAAAACCTCTATAACGCAAAAAGTAAAACTATCACAAACCTTAAGATCTTGGCTTCCTATATTGCAAGCTAACATTGAAGATCTAAAAGAAAGTTTAGATGAATTTGCTAAAGAAAATCCTTTTATAGAAATTAAAGAAAACTCAAGCATTACAAATAATCAAAACAAATATTATCAAGAATATTTTAGTAAAAATACCACCACACAAATGATTGATGCAAAAAGCTTAGAAGTAAAAAATGTGTATGAACTTTTAAGCGAGCAAATCATACCACCATTTTTTCCTACTAAAAAATCCCAAACCATTGCTGAAAAAATCATAGAATGTTTAAATCATGAAGGTTATTTTGAGTATGATGAGGAAATTTTAGGTGAATTTAATCCTTTAGAAGTAGAAAAAATCAGACAAAGATTTAAATACCTTGATCCTATTGGAGTAGGGGCAAAAGATAATCAAGAAGCTTTTATTTTTGCATTAGAGCATTTTGACTTAGATGATGAGCTTTATGAGTTTTGTAAAATGCTAATTTTAAATTTAGAAAATGCAAAAGATTTTATCAAAGATCCTTTGTATAAAAAAGCTATAGCGATAATTAAAAAAATCTCCATTCCGCCTTTTTTAGAGTATTTTGAAGAGAGCATGGAAATCATTCCTGATATATTTATTTATCAAGAAAATGGTGAAATTAAAATTAAAATCAATGATGATTATTACCCTGAAATTGCTTTTGAAGCAGATGGTTTAAATCATGAGTTTTTAAGTGCTTATTTAAAAGATGCTAAAAATTTAATCGATGCACTAGCTATGCGTAAAGCTACCCTTTATAAACTAGGGCTTATGATTATAGAATATCAATATGATTTTTTCATGGGCGGGGATATTAAACCTATGCAACTTAAAGACCTAGCACAAGATCTTGAAAGAAATGCTTCTACCATTTCAAGGGCAATTGCAAATAAATACTTAAGTTGTGACAGAGGCTTAATACCTTTAAAGTCTTTCTTTACCACTGCAGTTGATGATGGTGAAACTTCTAATGCAACTATTAAAGATTTTCTTAGTAATTTAATTAAAAAAGAAAATCCTAAAAAACCTTTGAGTGATTTGAAAATTCTTGAACTCACTCAAAAAGAATTCCCAAGTGTACAACTAGGGCGTAGAACTATCACTAAATATCGTATGCAACTTGGCATAGGAAGCTCAAGTGAACGTAAAAAATTATATGAATTAATGTAGGAAAAAATGAATTTAGAAAGTATTTTTGAAAAAACCATAAAACAAAATGTGCGTTTAGTAGCAGCTAGCAAGTATGTTCAAGATGAACAAATTCGAGAGCTTTTTAAGCAAGGTGTTGTAGAGTTTGGAGAAAATCAAGTCCAAGCTTTAGCTTTAAAAAAAGAAAAACTTCAAGACTTAAAAATCAAATGGCATTTTATAGGTAATCTTCAAAGTAATAAAATCAATCTTTTAATCAAACAAAACCCATTACTTTGGCAATCTTGCAATGGCTTAAAAAGTGCCAAAGCTGTAGATAAAAGACTTGATTATAAATTAGATACTTTATTAGAAATTAACACTGCTAATGAAAGTTCTAAAAGTGGCATAGAGCAAAATAAGGCTATAGAAGAGTATTTGCAAATACAAGAAGAGTGTAAAAATTTAAATCTAGTAGGCATTATGTGTATAGGCTCTATGGATGAGGAAAAAGTTCAAGAAAGTTTTGAGCAAACTTTTAAAATCTATGAAAATTTACAAAAACACGGGGCAAAAATTTGTTCCATGGGCATGAGTGGGGATTTTGAGCTAGCTATAAAATGTGGCTCAAATATGGTGCGTTTGGGAAGTATTTTATTTAAATAAACCCCATTTGTTTTGCTTTTTCTATCATAAAATCTGCGCCATTTTCACTTTTTAATTCTTGCAAGGCTATAGATTTTGCTTCTAGTGAGAAATTTTCCACTAAGTTTAAAAATTTATGTTTTTCTTCTTGATTTAAAATTTCACATAAATTACGCTCTTTTAAATACAAAGCATTAAAATACTGATGATTTTTAGCTGCATATGGATAAGGAATGAAAATACAAGGAAGTAAATTTGCACTAAGCTCAAAAAGACTACTTGCACCTGATCTTGATATAGCTAAATCTGCTTTAGAAATTTTATCTATAATGTTTTTATCAAAGTCAAAAAGCTCTACGTTGACATTTAAATCCTCATAAGCTTTTTTACATCTTTCATAATCATTCTTACCACATTGGTGAATGATATTTATGCCTTTTTCTTTAAAGTATAAAGCATTTTCTAAAGCAAGATCGTTAATAAATTTAGCCCCTTGAGAGCCACCAAGAAAAATAATATTTTTTAATTCTTTTCTCACTCTTGCTTTTTGAGAAAAAGTCTCGCTAATAGGGTAAGGACAAAAGAAAGTATTTGCTTTATTAATTTGATCATCAAAAGCAGTAAAAAAAGCTTTAGAAAAAGGTTTTAAAAGTGAATTTAAACTTCCCATTTTTGAATTTTGCTCATGGATTAAAAGTGGGATATTTGCCATTAAAGCACCAAAAGCACCTGGGGCACTGCTATATCCACCCACACTAAAAACTGCTTTAATATTATGTTCTTTTAAAATTTGTTTTGTTTTTCTTGCAAGTTTTATAATATGCAAAAATGATTGAACTTTAGCTAAGCCTTTTTTATTAACAACACCTTGAGAGCTTAGAAAGTATTTTTTATAAAAACCATTTTCATTTTCAAACCAAAGTCTATCTTGGCCATTTTCACTTCCTATGTAAATACATTCTATGCCTTGTTTTCTTGCACTATGCAATAAACATCTAGCTATAGCCAAATGTCCTCCTGTGCCTCCACCTGTAATTGCTATCATTTATCCTCTTTATTTAGCTTTTCTTCCAAAATAGCAAGTCTTGCTTCTAATTTAGCGATTTTTTCTTCATAATCAATCTTGCCATGTTCTTTAATATAAGCGGGTATACCAATAGCTGTTAAATTTGATCCAACATCTTTTAATACAACTGCGTTTGAGCCTATTTTGGCGTTTTTACCTATGGTAATATTGCCTAAAATTTTAGCACCAGAACCTATTACTACGCCATCTTCTATAGTGGGGTGTCTTTTGGTATTTTTATCTAAACTCGTTCCACCCAAAGTAACACCTTGATAAATCAAAACATCATTACCTATAATAGAAGTCTCACCAATCACAACCCCACTTGCATGATCTATAAATATCCTTCTACCTAGCGTAGCTCCAGGGTGTAAATCAACTCCAGTAAAAAACTGCGAAATTCCACTAATAATCCTTGCTATTTTTTTAAAACCTTTTTGGTAAAAAAAATGCGCAAAACGATAATTCACCACAGCCCAAACACCAGGATAGTTAAAAACTAATTCCACCCAAGATCTATATGCAGGATCTTTTTGTTTTGGCATAGAAAAATCTTCTTTGATTAGTTTAAAAATACTCATTTAGAACCTATGCTTTTTAAATATCCATTATCATTTAAGAATAAATAAATTTCACCCAAAATATGCTTTTTTTGATTTTCATTAACAAGTTTTGAAGCATAAATTTTTTCATTAATATTATCCATAATTGCATGAATATCATAGTCAAGATCTTCTAAAGTATCTAAAATAGATTGAGCCTCTAGTACGCTTTCTACTTCAAAACCCTTTTCATTAATACTTATACAAGCTTCGGTTGGATGTGTAAAAAGATTGTGCTTCATACCAAGGACTTCTTGATAAGCTCCCACTAGGAAAAATCCTAAAAAATAATCTTCAGCTTCTACATCAATATCATGTAAAAACAAAGGATTATCTTTAGAATAAGAAATTTCCCCATCGCTATCACAAGTTATATCCCATATACTTGCGCTTCTTGTAGGTTTTTTATTGAGTCTATCAAGTGGCATGATAGGGAAATTTTGCTCCAAACCCCAAAAATCAGGTAAAGACTGAAATACTGAAAAATTCACTAAATATTTTTCTTGTACTTCATTTTGTAAACTCGATAAATCAGCTTGATCGCCCACTAAAGAAATTGCTTTTCTCATAATCAAATGCAATAAAATTTCACTATTAGAGCGATCTTGTAAATCTACATAACCCAAATCAAACAAGGTTAAAATACTCTCCATATGATCAATGCTATCATGTAAATACTCAAGCGCATTAGAGGCTTTAATGTTTTTATACAAATCATAAAGTTCATCAATAAGTTTTGGGTTTTTATCTTTCAATAAAAGTTTGCTTTCTGTGTATTCTTGAGAAAAAAGCTCTAAAACAGGCGCTACTAAAACAGCATGATTAGCCGCTACAAAACGCCCACTTTCTATAAAAATATCAGGCTCTAAATCTTTTTTTTGTTCTGCTATGCTTTTTAAAATAAACACAACATCGTTTGCATACTCACTTAAGGTGTAATTTCTACTTGTTTCATTTTTAAACTGAGAGTATTCTACTGCTAAACCCCCGCCAAGATTAATGGCTTTTAAATTTTTTGCCCCCATTTTTCTAAGCTCAGTGTAGATATTACCCGCTTCATTTAAGGCTTTTTTTAAAGGATGAATTTCAGTAATTTGTGAGCCTAAATGAAAATGTATCATAGTAAATTGATCTAAAAGTTTATTAGCTTTTAAAAGATTTACCGCTTCAATAAGCTCAGTAGAAGTTAAACCAAATTTTGAATTTATACCACCACTTTTTGCCCAAATTCCTACCCCAGCTGAATGCAAACGCACCCTTAAGCCTATATTTGGCTTTGGCTTAAAACGATTTTTAGCAATTTCAATCATCGCTTCAAGCTCATTAAGTCCTTCCATAGTTAAAGTGATATTATGACCCATTTCACACGCTATAAAGCCCATATTTATAAGTTCTTTGTCTTTAAAGCCATTAACCGTTATAGGAGCGCCTTCATTGTTATAAGCCATAGCTAGTAAAAGCTCAGCCTTGCTTCCTGCTTCTAAGCCATAGTTGTATTCTTTGCCTAGATTAACTAAATTTTTTACAAAACCTGGATATTGATTAACTTTTAAAGGATATACAGCGTTAAAAGAACCTTTGTAGTTAAATTCTTTTTTTGCTTTAGCAAATTTATCATAAATTTGCTCAATTTGCTTATGGATTAAATGAGGAAAACGAAGCAATAATGGCCCCTTATAGCCATCATCACGCAAAGTATTTACTATATCTATAATGGCAGGTTTTTTACCATGATTTACACATACTTTGCCATTTTCGATGATAAAATTATTTGCACCCCAAATATTAATACCATAATCAATCATAACTCATTCTCCAAATTTGTTAATTTTATATTTTTAGTATCTTTATTTTCTAAATTTTTATAAAAAATCTCTTCTTTTTGCATTTCATCTTCACCTATACACAAAAAGATTTTAGCATTAGCATTATCTGCTTGATTTAAATGCTTTGCAAGTTTTTTTGCTTCATAGCTTAAATATACTTTATGTTTTTTTCTTAAAGTATTTGCTAATTTAAAAATAGTATCTATATAAGCTTCATCCATAGCACAAAGATAAATTCCTTCTCTTGATTTTACGCTTTGTTTTTGCTCTAAAATAGCCATAATCCTTTCTATACCCATAGCAAAACCCACGCCATAGCCACTTTTACCATCTAAGTATTCAATCAATCTATCATATCTTCCACCACCTGCCACAGCAGCCTTTGCACCGATTTCATCGCTAACAAACTCAAATGCACTTTTAGAATAATAATCAAGCCCGCGTACTAATTTCTCATCACATTCAAACTCAACATTATTTTCCTTTAAAAGTTTTTGTAATTTTTCATAATCTTTTTTACAACATGGGCATAAATTTTCACTTAGTTTTGGCGCATTTTCGATTAAACTTTGACAATGATCATTTTTACAATCAAGCACTCTAATAGGGTTTAAGTCTTTTCTTCTTAAGCAATCTTCACAAAAACCTTCTTTAGAATTTAAAAAAGCTATGAGTTTTTCTTTATATACACCCATACATTCTTTACAGCCTAAAGAATTAATTTTCAAACTTGTATGAATTTCTAAACGTTTAAAAATTTCATTTAGCATTAAAATAATGCTCGCATCCTCATATACACTTGCTATACCAAAGCTTTCTACACCAAATTGATGAAATTCACGCAATCTTCCTTTTTGTGGCCTTTCATAGCGAAACATAGAGCCATGGTAAAACCATCTTTTAACACTTTGAGCCTTATCCATTTTAGCTTCTATGTATGATCTTACCACCCCAGCTGTCCCTTCAGGCCTTAAGCACACATCATTGCCTGCTTTATCAACAAATTCATACATTTCTTTACCAACTATATCAGAGCTTTCCCCAACACTTCTTTTAAAAAGCTTAGTAAGTTCTAAATGCGGACAATTAATAAAAGTAAAACCATAGTTTTTAGCCACTTCTTCACAAGTTTTTACTACTTTTTCATAAAGAACGGCTTGATCATCTTGTAAATCTTTCATTCCTTTTAAAGCATTAATCATCTATAAATTCCTTAATCTTTTCATGTAAATTTTCAATACTCAAAGAAGCATCTAATTTTAAAATTTTTATATCTATCTTAGTTTTTAAAAACTCTAAAGTTTCTTCTAAAGCTTTTTGTATATTTAAAAAATATTCAATCCCTCTTTTTTCAATACTATCTAAATCTTTTTTAGAAAGTCTTTGCTCAATAAGCTCTTTAGAACCATGCAAAAACACAACCTTTTGTGGAAAAAGTCCACCTGTGGCAAAAGAATTTAACTCAAATAAAATATTTTGATCAAAATCACATCTTGCATAAGCCATATTAGAAATAAAACTACGATCTGAAATGATAAGTTTGTTTTTATTATGCGCTAAATGCATGTCGATTAAATTTGCTCTATCTGCTAAAAAAAGCAAAAGCTCAGCCTTTTTAGAAAATTGCATTTTACTTTCTAATAAAATTTTTCTCAAATGCACTCCAAGCTCACTTCCACCTGGTTCTTTGGTAAAAAATGCATTATGAAAATATTTTTTTAAAAGCTCTATTTGCGTGCTTTTACCTACACAATCAACCCCTTCAAAAGCTATATACAATCTCTCTCCTTTAATAAAGGTATAATTTCTTTTGGCACAAGCTTACTCACATCGCCATTATGCATACAAATTGATCTTACTATGGAGCTTGAAATAAAAGAATTTTTTAAATTTGGCATAAGATATATAGTTTCAAAATCTTCCCAAAGCATGTGATTTGCATAACCAAGTTGTAATTCATACTCAAAATCACTCACCGCTCTTAAGCCTCTTATAATGATATTTATTTGCAAATTTTTAGCAAGATCTACTAGTAAGTTATCAAAAGTTGTAATTTTAACATTTTTTAAGTCTTTTGTAGCAATTTTTACCATTTTTTCTCTATGCTCTAAGCTAAACATAGGCTTTTTACTCTCACTTTTAGCTATGGCAACGATTACTTCTTCAAACATCTTGCTAGCTCGAATGATCACATCTAAATGTCCATTAGTGATAGGATCAAATGTCCCTGGGTATATACAACTAGCCATTATTGCCACCTTTGATATAAATTATGCTCAATATTTGCTAGATCAAGCCATTTTCCTATGATAAATTCATATAATTTTTCCAAATTATCAACCTTAGCATAACTTGCTATTACAGGAGGAGCGATGATAACTCCATAGCTAGAAAGTTTAGCCATTTGTTCTAAATTTAAAGTAGAATAGGGCATTTCCCTTACCCCAAGTATGAGTTTTTTGCGTTCTTTTAAAGCCACTCCTGCAGCCCTTGTAAGTAAAGTATCATTTATACCACAAGCAATTTTTGCTAAAGTGTTAATAGAGCAAGGTGTGATAAAAGTCGTTTCTATGCCAAAAGATCCACTTGCAACGCATTGACTAATGTCTTCATTATCTAAAAAATTTACATATTCAAGCTCAAATTTATCTTTTATGTGTTGCAAAAAGTCTATATTTTCTAAAAGAGAATTCTCTTTTGTAAAGCTTATTTTTGCATTTTTACTTATAATGGCATAAATTTGCCCTTTTTCTTTTAAATGTTTTAATAATAAAAAGCCAAGCTCACAAGAACTAGCCCCACTAATACCTACTAAAATTTTTCTCATTTTAGCTCCACATAATTTTTACTAATGACTTTACCATGCACGACTTTTCCATCTTTATTTTTAAGGCGAATTCTTTGGTTTAAATTTCCACTTTGCAAGGCTTTTAACTCTATTATCATGCTTAAATCCCCATCTTTGATAACCCCATAAACAGAATCATTTCTTTGTATAAGGGTTTTGGTTTTAAACATATTATATTTTAAAATCATATTTTCTCTTATATTGCTTTTGGCTATTAAATTTGCGATTTCATCTTTTTTTAATACACCTTGAGGAGCTTTATCAAAAGGAATTTTTAAAATTTTAAAACTAGCAGGACTTAAATTTTCATTGCGTGCAATAGGACGCGTGGTTTGTAAAACTTCTAATTTTGCCTTTAAAAAATACTTAAAAAATATATTTTTTTTAAACTGCTCTGGAGTTTTAAATTCAGCCTTTATAAAACCATCTGCTCTATCAAAATTATGATTACCTAATTTTAAAAAAACGTATTGATTAAAATCAGCAGGCAAGCTTGATTGAGTGTTAAGATCTAAAGAAATGATTTCTAGTTGCGGATAATTTGTCTTAAATTCTTTAATCAAAGCTAATTTTACTTCATCAAAATTCGAAGCAAAACTAAAAGTATAGAAAAATAAAACTAGAATGATTTGTTTAAAAAACAATACAGCGACCTTTTATAAAAATATATTAATCGTATAATACATTAAAAAAGTTTGATTTTAGTTAAAAGAAGTGGAGCGGGAAACGAGATTCGAACTCGCGACCCCAACCTTGGCAAGGTTGTGCTCTACCCCTGAGCTATTCCCGCATTTTGAAAGTAGAGTGTGATTTTATCAAAACTTTATTTTATTGTCAAGTTTTTAAAATTAAGGAATGTTTTTTGCTTGTGATTATTAAATTTTAAAAGGAGCAACTCATGCAAGTAAATGATAAAAATAGTCCGCTAGCCCTAAACAATATGACAAAAATCAAAGAAAAAAACACATCTTCAGATGAATTTCAAGCTACACTTAATGCACTTAAAGACAAAGAGGAAAAAGAGTATAAAAAAGATAGCAACAATGCTTTTAGTAATACAGATTTAAATATAGGTTCGATTTCTAAAGATTATAGCGTATATGCTTGGGAGAAATTACGCCAAAGCAAATACCAAAAAAATGAAGAAAAAATTCTAAACAGTCTTTTAAAAATTTAAATTGAGAAAAAAATGAATATTTCTAATAATTTTCAACAATTATTTTCACATAATCACAAAAGTCAAGACAAAAAAACATCTCTTTATGATTTACCTTTTGATTATCTAATAAAGCAAAATAAAAAACTTGCCGAAGATAAAATGAAAAAATACAAAGAAGAATTAGTTTTTAATGAAGAAACAAAACAATATGAAAAGAAAATGGTTTTAGATGAGCAAAGCTATAAAGAACAAATTAAAATCAAACTCGAAGAACAAACCAAAGAAAAAGTTAATCAACAATTAAATAACAAAATAACATCAAAAACAGAAAATTTAAACACTGTACAAGGCTCAGGTTATGATAACTTAAAACACAGCACAAGCTTTTGGCAGTTTAAAGAAAAACAAAATCAAAAAGAAGAAAAAGCTTTTAATGTGTTTTCAGCTCCAATACATAATGCTTAAATTTTTAAAACTTTAACTTCTTGATCTTTTACTAATTTTGTATCATCAATTTGCGTGATTAAAATATGTGTGTTTTCACATAAAGGTTTTAGCATACCTGAGCCAAATTTAGCTTCACTTGATTTAAAATACCCATCGACTAATTTTCCAAAAGCAAAATCATTTCTTTGACCTTTGAAATTTAAATCTTTAGTCAATCTTGCTTTATCAAATTCCAAAAGTTCTTTACCATAAAGTAAATTGAGTATATTTTTTGCAAAAATATGCGTTGAAACTAAAGAGGCCAAAGGATTTCCTGGTAGGGCTAGAAAAAGCATATTGCTTTTGCTAAAAAGTTTTACATGCTTACAAAGTTTAGCATTGACTTTTTCAAAAATAGGGCTAAAATCACACTCAAGCAAAGCTTGTTTGATAAAATCAGCCTCACCCACGCTAGCTCCACCACTGCTTATAAGCATATCAAATTCTTTATTTTTTAAAAGCTTTTTATATGCATTTAAATCATCTTTTATAAGTCCTAAATACTCAACATCAGCATAATCTTGCAAAATAGCATAAATTCCAAAAGCATTTGCATTATATATGCTATATTCATCAGCATTTTCCCAAGGTTCTACAAGCTCATCTCCACTTGAAAAAATTCCAATACGCATTTTCTTAACTACTTTTAACTCATAAATTCCTTGAGCAGCAAGCATAGCTACCATACCTGAGGTGATTTTTTGCCCCTTTTTAAACAAAAGCTCTCCAAGCTTTGCTTCCTCGCCTTTAAAACGGATGGCATTGTTTTCTTTAGCGTTTTTAGCGTTGAGCTTTTCATCTTCAAGCAAAGCTTCTTCAAACATTAAAATAGTATTTGCATTTTGAGGAATTTTAGCCCCTGTCATGATTTTATAGCATTCATTTTTTTCTATAATATAATCATTTTTATCGCCTGCTAAAATGCTTCCTTTTATTTCTAGCAATTCATTCTTATGTGTATAATTTAATGCATAGCCATCTAGGGCAGAATTATCAAAAGCGGGTAGGTTTTTTTTCACAAAAACATCTTCATATAAAATACACCCCAAAGCCTGTGTCAATTTTACTCTTTGAAATTCATTTTTTGCTTTGATTTGTTCTTTTAAAAAATCTAAAGTTGCAAAAATATCTCTCATTCTTCAAGCCTTCTTATACTTGCACCTAGTTTTTTAAATTTTTCTTCTAAATTTTCATATCCTCTATCAAGATGATAAATTCTATGAATTTTACTTGTGCCTTTAGCTGCTAAAGCTGCTAAAATCAAAGCAGAAGACGCACGCAAATCAGTAGCCATAACATCGGCCCCCAAAAGCTCTTTAGTGCCATTTATAGTAGCAATATGCCCATTTAATCTTATATCAGCTCCCATTCTTAAAAGCTCACTTACATGCATAAAACGATTTTCAAATAACCTCTCATCAATAATACTTGTGCCATTTGCTTTTAAAGCTAAAGCCATAAATTGTGCTTGCATATCTGTTGGAAAGCCTGGATATTCGCTAGTTAAAATTTCAACTGGTTTGATTTCTTTAGCAGGATTTATACTAATACTATCTTCATTAATATCAAAACTAAAGCCCATTTGCTCTAGCTTTGCTAAAACTGCGCTAAGATGGCTTGCATTGACTTTTTTTAGAGTGATTTTTGAGTTAGTGATAGCTCCTGCACACAGATAAGTTCCTGCTTCAATACGATCGGGAATGATTTCAAAAGGTTTAAATTCTAAAAGTTCTCCACTTGTGCCATAAATTTCAAGCTCAGAAGATCCTATGCCTTGTATATCAAGCCCAGCTCTAGCTAAAACCTCACAAAGTTGCACTACTTCAGGCTCTTTAGCAACATTTAAAAGTCTAGTTTTACCATGAGCTAGGGCTGCTGCCATGATGATATTTTCACTACCTGTAACAGTGATTTTATCAAACATCACATCAGCACCTTTAAGCCCTCCACTAGCTACTACATAACCTTGTTTGATCTCAATATTAGCTCCCATTTTTTCTAAAGCTAAAAGGTGTAAATCAATAGGGCGTTGGCCTATAGCACAACCTCCTGGTAAAGAAACTTCACAATTTCCAAATCTAGCTAGTAAAGGCCCTAAGGTAAGTATAGAGGCACGCATTTTACGCACGATGTCGTATTTTGCTATGGTTTTATTTAGATGTTTTGTATTTATTTTCGCAAAATTGTCTTTAAAAGTATAATTTGCTCCTAAGTTTTCAAGCAAAGAAAGTAGGGTACAAATATCTGCTACATTTGGTAAATTTGAAATTTGAACTTCATTTTTAGCTAAAATACTTGAAGCTATCAAAGGAAGTGCAGCGTTTTTTGCACCGCTTATTATCACTTCTCCATTTAACTTTTCAACACCATCAATCTCTAAATAAGTCATTAATTTTCCTTAAAATATATACATAATGATATAATAATATTTTACTACAAATATTATATAAATTAATAAGATTAAAGGTGTTTTTTGGGAGTTTTTCTAGTCATACTTGGTGGAATATTTTGGGCTATAAGTGGGGTTTTGGCTGAGTATTTGTTTAAAAATCATTATTCTGCTGAATGGGTAAGTTTTTATCGTTTGCTTTTTACCGGCGTTATTTTAATAATTTTGGGTGTAAAAAATTTCAAATTAAAATTACTAAAGCAAAAACAAGAACTTAGCTCTCTTTTAATTTTTTCTATCTTTGGTTTATTGATAACTCAATATGGTTATTTTAAAGCTATTTATTATACCGATGCAGGAACTGCCACGATGATACAATACAACGCACCATTAATCATAATGCTTTTTATGTGTTTTAAAAATAAAATTTTTCCTAAAAAAGTAGAACTAATCGCTTTATTTTTAATACTTTTTGCTTTATTTTTACTTATAACAAATGGGGATATTAACAACTTAAAACTTGATATAAGAGGTGTTATTTGGGCTTTTTTTGGAGCTCTTGGAGTAGCGTTTTATTCTTTGAGTGCTAGGCTTATTATAGCAAAATATGGCTTATTTTTAATCATGGGTTTGGCTAGTTTATTTGCTTCCTTTTTGCTTTTTGTATTATTACAAGGAAATATCCCAAAACATGATTTTTCTTTAAATTCCTTTTTGGCTATGAGTGGAATTATACTTATAGGCACAATAGGGGCTTTTTGTTTATATTTAAAAGGAGTTGAATTAATAGGAGCTTTTAAAGCTAGTATGATAGCTTGTATAGAACCTGTGGCTGCTGCTTTTATGAGTTTTTTATTTTTAGGAACTATTTATAGCGTAATTGATCTTTTTGCTTTTGCTTTGATCATTCTTAGTGTGTTTTTAAATGCTAAAAAACATTAAAATCATTGCATAGCTTGCATGGCTTGAGATAACATTTGCATTATTCTTGCATAAATACTTTGCATTTGCGAATTTAAACTTTGAATTTGAGAATTGATCATTTGAGCTTTTTGTGGATCTTGGCTTGACTGTAATTTTGCATTTAATTCTGTTATTTTAGCTTGTATTTTAGAAAATTCTTTATACAGTTTACTTAACTCATCTTCTGATTTTTCTCCATTTTGACTTTCTTTAACACTTTTTTCAAGCTCTTTTATACCTTGAGTAAATTTAAACTCTATAAAATTCTTGCTCTCTTTACTTTCTTTTTCTTCTTTTTGAGTGTTTAAAACATAAGGATTGATTTTACTAGCATAATTATTTATTTGCATGATATATCCTTTCTTTTAAAGGATATATCGGATTTTTTTATAAAAAATTAATTTCTATCGTGAAGTTTTTTTGCTACTTCTGCGGCCAATTTTAGCTTTTCATTATCAAAGTGTGTATAAATTCTTGAAGTATTTAAGCTTGCATGGCCTAGTGCTTCTTGGACTAAAACTAAATCTTTTTGCTCTTTATAAAGTAGGGTAGCAAAAGTATGTCTTAGCATATGGGCTCCATTTTTTTGCTTGCGAATTCCTGCTTTAAATAAAATTTGTTCTACTATGCGCGAAACATAAGCTTGGGTTAGGGCCTTGCCATTGCGATTGACAAATAAAAGTCCATCACAAGAAAGATAATTTACTCTTACATCTTTTAAAAGATGTTCTATAAGCTCTTTTTTAATCATCACAACGCGGTATTTATTGCCTTTAGCTCTAATGCGTATAATATAAAGATCATTTTCTTCACTAATATCTTTTAATTTTATATTAATAGCCTCGCTAACCCTAATTCCTGTAAAAATGATGATTTTAATAATCAAGCGATTGCGTATAGTGTTGTTTTTAAAATCTGTATTATCAATAGCATCTAAAAATTTACTCACTTCATCTTCGCTCATATATTCAGGTAATTTAACTCCTTTAGAGCCACTTATACCTGCCCAATTTTTAAGATTAATATCAAAAATATGTGCCTTTTGATCTTCTTCATTTTGTTTATCTAAAAATGCAAAAAAATTAATCACAGCTATACGATAATTTTTCTTACTCGCATCAGATAAAGAAGCACTAATACTTGCTAAAATTTCCACCAAAAGCTCTTCATCGATTTGTTTTAGTGAATAAAGCTTGTAAAATAACAAATACTCATAAAGTTTTTTCAAAGGATTAAAATACGTATTTACACCACTAAGTCCTGCATTTCTTGCTTTTTTTACATAAGCATCAAGCTCTTGTATATTTTTAACACCCTTACTTAAGGCTAAATTTACTACAGCCAAAGTTTGAGGGTCTTTTAATTCTTTATTTGATAAAGAATTTAGTTTAAATTTCACATATCTACAAAGCCAAAACAAAAATGACTTTTCAAAATTTTCTTCACAATCTAGAGGATATTTCATCGCTCATTCTCCAAGGCTATCAAAGTAGCCATTTTAGCATGAATATATGCACTATCAAATAGCTTTTTAGAGCTTTCTTTTACAATTAAACCAAGTTCAGTACAACCCAATATAACTCCTTGAACTTGCGGAAATTGAGCAATCACATCATCTAAATATTTTTTTGAGTCTTTATTTATAATACCCTTACAAAGCTCATTAAAAATGATATCATTAAGTTTTAAAATATCATCATTTTTGGGAATAAAAACTTCGATCTTTGAGTTAATTAAAAGTTGTTTATAAAAATCTTCTTGCATAGTGTATTTTGTCCCTAACAATAATACTTTATCGATGTTTTGCTCTTGAAGTTCTAAAAGCATAGCTTTAGCTATATGTAAGATAGGAATTTGAATGTTTTTTTGTATATTTTCATAACATTTATGCATAGTATTAGTACAAATTAATATAAAATCAACTCCACATTTTTGCAAAAGTAGGGCATGTTGGGTTAAAATTTCACTTGCTTTTTGCCAATCATTCTTACGTTGACATTCTTCTATCTCTTCAAAATCAACACTAGTTAAAACTATCTTGGCACTATGTAATTTTCCTAATTTTTCATTTGTTAATTTATTGATAATTTCATAATAACTAAGTGTGCTTTCATAACTCATTCCACCTATTAAACCTATGGTTTTCAAACTTTTTTTCCTTTTAAAACTAATATAAAAATTATAAAAAAATCTTACTTAAAAAATATCAAGCTATAATTATAAAAACAAAATAGGACAATGATATGTTTTTTAAGAAAAAAATCGTGCAAAAGCAAGTAAAACAAAACAATATTTTAAAACAAGATAATACTTTAAATAATGACTTTACACAAGAAAAAAGACTTTATGAATTTAGAGAAAATATGAAAAAACTTAGTAAAGATGAAAATAGTGCTAAACTTTTAGCAAGACAACTTTCAAGACTAATCCAAAAATCCAAATAAAACCAAAAATTCCATACAAGCTAAACTTTTATATTTATTTTCCTTTTTACTCATCATTTTAGCTTTTTTAGTCTATAAAAATATTTTAATTTAAACTTAATATATATGTAAAATTATATGATAAATAGTAAAATCTTGAAATTATATATATTTTGTATTGAAAACTATAATTTTCAAACTTTTATATTTATCTGTTCTTTCATAGATGGAATGTATTTTTAAATACCTATAATATAGTAATTTAAAGCATTTTAATTTTTGAATTAAAATAATTTATCCATAAAAAAATAAGTATAATTTTTTGAAAAATATTATAAGTTATTTTATGCAGTTATGAAAGACTAAAGATGTATATTTTTTATTTCAGATAAATTTTAGTTTATATTTTTGCTTAAATAAAATTGAAGTTAAAAATGTAGATTAGCTATTTTCTTGACTTTTAGGATAATCAAAAAACACAACTTCCCCGCTGTATTCTTTTATATCTTTAAATTCTTTTATATCAAATTGCATACATAAAATAGCAGAAGTTGGAAAGTTTTCTAAATCTATATGAGCTAAATACTCACAAAGTTCTTGTAATAAAGGATTGTGCATAATTAGCACTACCCTACTCTCTTTTAATTCTTTTATAAAATTTAATACATCCTCTAAATTACCATCATAAAAGCTTTTTTCTATCTTAATATCTTTTTCTTTTAAAGAAAAGCTTTTGCAAAGTTTTTGCGCTGTTTTTATACAACGCCTAGCAGGACTTGAGATAATGCTTTGAGCTTTAAATTCTAAATCTTTAATCCTATAAATCATAGTTTTTAGATCATCTTTTCCACTAGAACTAAGCTCTCGTTGCAAATCTTGATCATAATTTTCTTTTTGAGCCTTGGCATGACGGATAAAATAGATATATTTCATTTTATAACCTTAAATTTACCCAAAACATATCCGCATATAAAGCCAAAAATATGCGCATACCAAGCTATATTTACACCCATAAAAATAGGTACAAAACTCATTAGTAATATAGCTACGATAAGTCCTTTAGTGGTAGTTTTATCCAAATATGCATAATATCCCATTAAAACACATATAGCACCACTTGCACCCACTACATTTACAAAACTACCATCAAAGCTTAAATACACATAAAAAGCACTAAGTAAAGAGCAAAGAATTCCGCCAATTAAATAAAGCAAAGCAAATTTAAAACTTTTTAAATACTTTTCAAGCATAGAACCAAATTGAAAAAGCACTATCATATTTAAAATCAAATGAGGCCAATTTCCATGCATAAACATTGAGCTTAGAATTTGCCAGTAAAATCCTTGAAAAAAAAATAAATTTAAACCCAAAATAGCATCTAAATTTAAAGATCCAAAATAAAGATAATTCACAAAGACAAATATCACAATATTTAAAGCGATTAAAAAAGAAGCTACCATTGCCCTACTTTGTATTTTTAATAATTATAACAAAAAGCTATTTAAATTCTAGCTTACACATAAAATTCACACTAATAAGATACAATATCGTCAAAAAATAAAATAAGGTTAAAAATGAAAAAACTAGCTTTAGCTTTTTTGATTAGTTTAAATACTCTTAATGCAGGTATAGTCATAGCACCTGATTCTTTACCGGTAAATATCAAACAATTTATTAAAGATTATTTCAATGCAGAAATAGGTCTGGTAGAACAAGATGGTTATTCTTATGAAATTTATTTAAGCGATGGAAGCGAGATTGAGTTTTCACTTAATGGAGAATTTAAAGAGGCTGAAAATTTTAGATCGCTAAATTATGCGATTTTACCCCTAGCAATACAAAATACCATTAAAAATATCTACCCTAATACAGCAATCATAGAGATAGAAAGAAAAATTTCTTATTATAAAATCAAACTTAATAATCAAATGAAACTTTACATAGATGATAATGGGACAATTTTAAGACAAAAATTTGATGATTAAAAGCTTATTTGATTTTACTCAAATAAGCAAGTTTTGAATTATTTTTCCAAAAAGGTTTTAACTCATCATAACTTATAAAAATTTCAATTACTCCTGTTGAATAAGGAGCTATATCATAAGGTTCCCATATCAAAGTCAATCCATTTTTTCTCACTTCGAAAATTTCACTTATTTTAAGCTCTTTAATATCAAATAACTCATTTTCATTATATAAACTTAAAATCTTTTGCTTAATCATATTCTGAAAATCTTCATTTTCTATTTTTAACTCATTTTTCAATCTAAGAAGTTTCATATCATCAATGCTATAAGTTTTTCTTAAAAAATTAGTCATACCATGAGCACCACCTTTATACTCATAAATATTTTTTCCCAAAGAGATAATATACTCATCTTGATAAAATATATAAGCTTGAGAAAAAAACTCATTATTAGAAATATCTTCTTTATTCCATTTATCAAAACTTTCTTTTGCTTTTTGTTTTAATGAATTTTTATCTAAATTCTCATTAAAATCATCAATAATTTTTTCTAAATTTTTATTTTGGCTTGATAATTTTAATATATCTTCACTAAAATCAAACTCAATATTCTTATTGTCTTCTACTTGTTTTTGTTCTTTAAGTGATAATTGATAAACACTCGCATTAGATTTATCAGCTAAAAAGTTAAATTCTTTTTTTATACCATCTATTTTACATAGAGCTTCAAATTTATTTTTATATATATCTTTTAAAATGCAAGTTCCAAAATCTGCTATATCTATATAATACTCATCATTTTTAGCACTACCCCAAAAACTGTATTGTTTTTGTTTTGTTTGGACAAATCCATAGCTAGTGTTACTTTTACTAGAGCTATATAGATAAATATCAAATTCCTTTCCTTCTAAAATATTTAAAGTAAATGTATTTTCATTATAAGCATACAAACTCACACATAAACTTAAGCTAGAAGCAATCTTTTTAAACATTTAATCCCCTTGCACTCTTACAATCAAACTTTTTGGTAATTTAAAATATTCAATCCATTCTTGTTCTTTTTGCCTCATCTGTCCTTGATCTATCTCATGATCATATCCTTGCAAATGAAGCATAGCGTGTATAAAAAGCAGTGCTATTTCCTCTTTTTCGCTATGTTTATATTCCATAGCCTTTTTACTTACTTCATCTAAATTTATCACTATACTGCCAAGTAAATTTTCACAATTTTGTACTAAGGGAAAAGACAAAACATCTGTAGTTTTATCTACTCCCCTTTGATTAAGATTAATTTCATGCATGGTTTTTTCATCTACCAAAACAAGTTCTATATTTTGATCACTCATTTTTTTAGCAATTTTTTCAAGAAAAGAAATATCCATTTCTTCTTCGCAAAAAATCATTATTATCCTTTTAATTTTATAATTTCAAATTATATCAAAATTAAGGAAAAGTATGAAAAAAGCTCTTTGTATTATAAGTGGCGGTATGGATAGTACTTTATGTGCATATTTAGCCAAAAAAGAAGGATATGAAATCATTGCTTTACATTTTGACTATAACCAGCGCACCATGTTTAAAGAAAGAGAATGTTTTAATAAAATTTGTGAAAAACTTAGTATAAAAACAAAATATATTTTAGATGTTTCATTTATAGCAAATATCGGTGGTAACTCTTTAACAAATTTAAATTTAGAAATCCCCAAAGAAAAACTACATGAAAAAGAAGTTCCAAACACTTATGTTCCTTTTAGAAATGGCATTTTTTTATCTATTGCAGGGGCTATAGCTGAAAAAGAAAATTGTGAAAGTATTTTCATAGGAGTAGTGCAAGAAGATAGCAGTGGTTATCCTGATTGTAGTGCTAATTTCATACAAAAAGCAAGTGAGTTTATCAATGAAGGCACAACAAAAACTTATAATGTTGCAATTAAAACCCCATTAGTTCATCTAAGTAAAGGACAAATAGTTGATTTAGCCTTAAAAGAAAAGGTAGCCTTAGAGCATACTTGGTCTTGCTACGAAAGAGAAGATAAGGCTTGTGGTAAATGTGATAGTTGTTTATTAAGATTAAAAGGCTTTAAAGAAGCTAATGTGAAAGATTTTATAGAATATATTTAAAAATTTATTTTCATTTTATTTTCATTTGTATAATTTGCATTTTTAAATATTAAGGAGAAAACATGAAAAAATTACTACTTGGTTCTTTTTTAGCTGCTTCTATTTTAGCAAGCAATGCTTTAAGTAAAGAATTTATTCTAGATAAAGCTCATACAAATGTAGCTTTTAAAATCAAACATTTACAAATTAGTAATGTAAATGGAAATTTTAAAGACTATGATGCGGTGATTGATTTTGATAGTGCTAAATTTGAATTTAACAAACTTCAAGCAAATGTAAAAGTTGCTTCTATAAATACTGAAAATAAAGCAAGAGATGCTCATTTACAACAAGATGATTTTTTCAAAGCAAAAACTCATCCAAACATCACTTTTACCATGAGTAAATATGAAAAAATTTCTAACGAAAAAGGTAAAATGTATGGCTCATTAAATATTGCTGGTATAAGCAAAGATATCGTTTTAGATACTGAAATTGGTGGGGTTATCAAAACAGATAGTGGCAAAGAAAAGGCAGGATTTACTTTGCAAGGACAAATCAAAAGAAGCGATTTTAAATTTGCTCCAGATACTTCTAGTTTAACACTTAGTGATGAAGTACAAATCAACATCGAAGCAGAAATTAACGAAAAATAATTCAAAAAAAGCATTTTACATTAAAGTAAAATGCTTTTAATTTATTTAGCTAACCAACCTTCTTTTTCCCATACTTTTTGCGCTTCTTTACTTTGTGTAAATTCTATGAATTCAGCTACTTTTGGATTTTTTAGACCTTTTTGTGTTGGTACTATTTCAGCGGCTCTATAAATAATTGAGTTTTTATCTGCTTTAATAAATTTATTTTCTTTCTCACCAACTGCTTTAATCCAATGTGTCCAAATAATTAAAGCGTCAATATTTGGATTATTTTTCCACTCATCAACTGCAGCTTTTGAATTTTTAGCATATACTTTGATGTTTTTTCTAAGTTTTTCTAGATTTTCAATTTTTCCTGTTTTCAAAGTCATATCCTCATACAAGCCAACCTGCCCCGCTCCATCAACTACCATAACATTAACACCATCTTTTAAAAGATCTTCAAATTTTTTAATTTTTTTTGGATTATTTGCTCTTACAATCATGCCCGAGCCCCTAGCATTTAAAACTTGAACATCTTGTATTTTAATTTGTTTTGGCATTGCTTTAATAAATCCATCCATCATAGATGTATTGCCAGAATAAATAATATCAGCATCCATTTTTGCTTGTTTAATCCATTTAGGCGTTGGTCCTGCATTAATAATAACTTTTTCACCATGTTTTTCTTCAAACTGTTTTGCAAGTTCTTTTAAAACAGGAGCTGGACCACCTGGACCATAAACTAAAATTTCAGCATTCAATGCAGCTGCAGCAAATAAACTTAAAAATAAAAATTTTTTCATATTTTTTCCTTTAAATTAATAAAATAAAATTAGAAATATATCTTTTTAAAGTTGATATTTTTTTAATCAAATAAACTAATTTTTTTCTCTCGTGCTAAAAAATACTCCAAAAACTCTTCTTCGCTTTCTTTGATCAGACAATATTTAAAATCAAAAAATTTCTTTAATTCATTTAAATTTGCATAAGAAAAATCACAAAATAGTGAATTTTTTAATGCTATTTTAAAATCTTTAACGCCTTGAAAATTTTGTGCTATAAAATCAAAATCTTTTTCATTTTCTACAAGTAAAACTACTCTAGAACTACCCCCAAAAGCACAAATTTCATTTTTTGAGTTCAAAAAATAGGCTTTAAAAAGTTCTAATTTTTTATCATTAAAACAAAAAGATAATTTTTGACTTTCTATAAATTCAATAAAACTAGCAAAAACATCTGCATAAAAAAATGCAAACTTTAAATCTTTAAAATACAAATTTTTACAAAGCAAACTCGTTTGAAATAAAGACTTAGAACCTAAAATTTCATATTTACAAGCTTTTAAGGTATGAAATTTTGATTTTAATTTTAAAATAAATTTTTCATCATCAGAACAAAAGAAAGTTTTTTCTTTTGAATTTTTTAAAAGATCAAAATCTAATAAAATATTTGAGTTTAAGACTTTAAAATTAAATGCCTTTGCAAATTTTAATTCTGTATGATTACAGTATAGAAATTCATAAGATTTTTCTTCACATAAAAATCTAAAAAGTCTAAAAATAGCTTTTTCAAGATCATCAACTTGAAGATAAAACACATCTTTATCTTCAAAATTTAATTTTTTTTCGCTTACTATAACATAGGCACCAAGTTTTATAGCAAAACTTGCTTGTTCGTTATTTTTAGCAAAAAAAACACTTGCCTGTTTGACTTTATTTAAATCTATACTAAAATCATAAACACTAGAAGTTGCTCCATGGTTTAAAACTTGGGCATTAACAAGCTCAACAAAATTAGAAATATTCATTTAGCCTATTAAAGCTCCATTTTCAATAAAGCTTTGTGGGCTAATTAAAACTAATTTTTCATCTTTTTGAGCACTTAAAATCATACCTTGGCTTTCATGGCCAAAAATTTTAGCTTTTTTTAAATTTGTAATCACACAAACTTGCTTGCCTATTAATTCACTAGCTTTATAAAATTTAGCAATACCCGAAAGTACTTGTCTTAACTCACCATTTTCAAGTTCAAGTTGAAATTTTAAAAGCTTTTCGCTACCCTCTATATTCTGACAATCTTTTACTAATGCTACTTTAATTTCGATTTTTTTAAAATCATCTATTTTAATTTGAGGCAAACTTGGCTTTTCTTCTGCTTTTTCTTCTTTTTTGCTTTCTTGGGTTAATTCAACTTTTGGAAATAAAGCTTCACATGCACTTGATTTTAAATCACATAATTGATTGTTTAAGATTAATTTTTGGTAATTTTCATTTGAAATTTCAAAATTTAAAGCTTTGGCAATTTTTAAAGCTGTTTTTGGCATAGCAGCTGAAAGTAAAATAGTAACTTTTGTTAAAATATTAGCACACAAAGCCACTAAGGCATTAGCTTTTTGCATTTGATCATTTTTAATTAAATTCCAAGGTTCATATTTGCTAATACTTAAATTTGCTAAAGATAAAGCCTTGAAAAGCTCTTCTAAATAACGATTTGGTTGGATATTTTCTAAAGCATTAATTGCATTATCTAAATACTCTTTACATTCATTTAATTCTTGATTAAAATGCAAATTCACATTTTTGCATTCAATAATATTTTGAGAATACTTAGCACTCATACCAATAATTCTATTTAATAAATTTCCAAGCTCATTGCTTAACTCTGCATTGATTCTAGTGATTAGTGCTTTTTGTGAAAAATCCCCATCATTGCCAAAAGGAACTTCTCTGAGTAAAAAATATCTAAAAGCTTCTAAACCAAAAGTATCTGCCACTTCTTTAGGTGCTACTACATTACCTTTAGATTTGCTCATTTTTTCACCATCTTTAGTCCACCAACCATGTGCTGCTACAAATTTAGGCAAAGGAAGCTCTAAACTCATCAAAAACGCAGGCCAATACACTGCATGAAAACGTAAGATATCTTTACCTACAAAATGAATATGAGCAGGCCAAAGATCCATATTTTTATCATCAAGTCCATAACCCAAAGCACTTACATAATTCATCAAAGCATCAAGCCAAACATACACCACATGTTTTTCATCATTTAATTCTTTTGGAAGCTTTATACCCCATTCAAAACTCGTTCTTGTAATAGAAAGATCTTTTAAACCGCCTTCTACAAAGTGGATTAATTCATTAGCCTTATTTTTAGGCAAAATCGGCTCTTTTTCTTTATACCATTTAAGAATTTGATCTTGATATTTAGAAAGCTTGAAAAAATAACTTTCTTCTTTTAAAAGCTGTGTTTTTTTACCACAATCTGGACAATGACACTCATTTACAAGCTGAGTTTGGGTAAAATAACTCTCACAAGAAACACAATAAAAGCCTTCATAAGTTCCTTTATAAATATCACCTTTATCAAACATTTTTTTAAATGCTTTTTGTACACTTAATTTGTGGTTTTCATCTGTAGTTCTAATAAAATAATCATAAGAAATCTCAAACTCATCCCAAAGTTTTTTAAACTTAGAACTGATTTCATCTGCATATTCTTTAGGGGTAAAATTTCTAGCATTAGCAGCTTGCTCTATCTTTTGACCATGTTCATCTGTACCTGTTAAAAAGAATGTTTTTTCTCCTTGCAAGCGATAAAATCTAGCCAAAGTATCTGCTATAATCGTAGTGTAAGCATGTCCTATGTGTGCCACATCATTTACATAATATATCGGAGTAGTAATATAACGCATTTTCAACCTTTAATTAAAAATCAAATCCACCTTCTTTACCTTTAGACATACTCTTATAAACTGCATCAATATACTCTTTTCTTAAAGAGCATTCAAAAATCAAAGAGCAAGGTAAACAAGATTTTAAGTTTTTATCGTTTTGACAAGCTTGAAGTTCGTTTTTTTTAACTTCCAAAGCTAGTTCAAATTCATCTTTAACTTCAGCCATTAAAGCCCTTTATAAGCTTGTTTTAGTTTTTCAATTTCATATTTTGAACCCAAAAAGCATGGCGTACTTGCATGGATTTTCTCAAATTCTAAATCAAGCAAAGAATCATTTTCTCCATTAGTAGAAAGCCCTCCTGCTTTTTCAAAAATAAAAGCAAAAGGAAATACCTCAAAATATGCTCTTAATTTTCCATTTGGCGCATCACTTGTTGCAGGATATGAAAATAATCCTCCACCTTTGAGTAAAATTTGGTGTAAATCGCTTACCATGGCACCTGAATATCTTAAGCGATATCCTTCATCAAATAAAACTTTTATAAAAGCTCTATGAGTATTTGACCAATTTTTTTGTGTTCCACCGCTTGCATTTAATTTACCTTTTTCATTTAATTTTAAATCCTTAACAAAAACAAATTCATCTTTTTCATTTAACCTATAAAGCTTAGGAGTGTCTATGCACACTATAAACTCTAAACGCACACCATAAATAGCATAAACTGCTGCTTTTAGATTTTTTGCACTAGCCTTTTGCTCATAAATAGCAAAAATAGAACCTATAGCAAAATTCACATCTACCAAAGATGAACCATCTAAAGGATCATAAGCAACAATGTATTTTTCATTTTCATTGATTAATAATTGCTCTTGCTTTTCCTCGCTAATTAAGCTTTTTATACCTTTGCTTTGCTTTAAAATTCTAGTGATAATCTCATCGCTTTTTACATCAAGTTTTAATTGATTATCTCCGGTTGCATTTTGAGAAGTAGTATAATCAAAATCTTTTAAATATCTAAGTTCTTTTGAAATTTCAATCACTGCTTTTTGTATATCGTTAATTAATTCTTGCATATTTTACCCCTATACTTTTTTTGAATTTTTTAATATAAAATCACAAATACTTTCTAAATCATCCAAATAAAGCCAAGTTAAATTTTTATTTTCGATTTTCCCATAGCTTGCAATAGCCTTAGAATAAGCAAAATAGCTCTCATCTACTTCTTTGCAAAAAACACTAATTCTTGGCATATCTAAGGTTTTTAAGCCCTCTATAAATAAAAAATCAAATTCCCCTAATTTAGAAATAGCTTCATCTAAAGTACTTGGAGAATGTGTAAATAAAGTTGTCCTTGTAGGGCTTAAAACCATTACATCAGCACCACTTTGAAAAAATTTAAAACTATCTTTTTTTGCTATATCAAAGCTTGCTTTATCTTTTGGATCATGTTTTATAATGCATACTTTATAATTTTGCTCCATAAAATACTTAGCTACTTGAGTAATTAAAGTTGTTTTACCTGAATTGGAAGGCCCACTAAAAGCCATTGCTAATCTTTTCATAACTTCCTTAAATCAAAGAAAATAAACAAAATTATATCTTTTTAAAAGTTAAAAGCTTATAATTATAAAAAAATTAGGAATAAAATATGAAAAAAATTTATATGATTATTTTCTTAACACTTATTTTTACTGCATGCTCAAATAAAACTCAAAAACAAAGCGAAATCAATTTAAAAAGCCAAACTCTTATGTATGCACAAAAAATCAATTTTAATTATAAAGATAATAGAGTAGTTGCTTTATTAAGCTATCTAAATCCTGTATTAGATGAAAAAAGTCAACAAGAAGTTTTTGTGCTTAGTTTTTTACCAAATATCAACATCAATCAAGAGCAAATTTCAATACTCATAAATGGAGAAAAAACTAACTTAAAAGTCTTAGATCAAAATGATGAGTTGTTTAAATATATCGTCAAAAGTGATTATGCAAGTTATTACAAAATCACCCTTGATGAATTAGTGCAAAAACCTATTTTGCAACTTGATTTGTGTTTTGAGAATCAGTGTTTTGAGTTAAAGTTTCAAAAAATTTCGAAATCGGTGTATTATCGTTCAGAAGATGTAAATACACAATATAATTAGCTAAAACTTTCTTAGCATACACCCTACTTTCTGCATAAGGAACTAGTTCCATAGATAAAAATGGCTCGTACTTTCCTACTCTAAACATATCTTCTCTTTTAAGCATTCTAGTGGTAAACCCTATACCTCCATTATAAGCATATGCAACAAAAACCGGAGAATTAAGTTTAGATTCTAAATAATCTAAATGATGATTTGCAAAAGTATAAGCTGTTTTTGGATCAAAAAGCATATCTTGGTCAAAATTTGGAATTTGTAACTCTTTATTACCTATATGATTAGCTAAAAATGGAATAAATTGCATAATACCCAAAGCATAAGAAGTTGAAATGGCTGTTGGTATAAAGCGACTTTCTTGTCTAGCTAAAGCTAAAATCATAGCCTTTCTTTGCGTAGAATAATCCTTTAAATATTCAAAATAAGGCATTATAAAATAATGCTTTTTAAAACCCTCAGCTCTTTCTTTAATATAAGCATAAATAGCGATGTTTTCTTTAGTATAAAAATCTTTGGCAAGCTTTTCTAACTCATTAGGAGTGCCTTTTGCAATTTCTTTTGCAAGTTTTTGCCAAGCAAAAGGATCCTTCATATCAAAATCATTTTTTTGTTTTTTTGGCTTTAATTCTTCTATTTTAGGCAAAGGCAAGCCCTTTAACTCTCTTGCATAAAGACTATAAATATTTAAAGAATCACTTTGAGCAAGCTCATCAAGATACTTTTTATCTTGAGTGATTAAATAAATCCAAAAATTTGCATTATCTGCTAAAGGCTTGCTTTTAAAGGTATCTTTTGCTACTTGGAAAAATTCCAATGCTTTTTTATCGTCATTTTCTAAAATAGCATTCACACCTAAGTAAAATGCATTATCTTGAAAAGTTAAATTTGCATCCACATTGACCAAAGATTTTCTTATCAATGGACTTTTTTTCTTAATGATAATTTCTTTTACAAAATTTGTAAATTCTTTTTCTTTTGCTAATTCATCAACAAAATCTTTTTCTAGGAAAAAATCCTTTTTATCTTTTAAAAAGCCATAAATTTTATAAAAATTTGCACTATCATAATTTAAAACTGCATAACTTAAAGGATCTTTAGCGTTAAAAGCTTCTAAAAGCTTTACTAAATTTGGATTATCCTGTGGGATATTTTTTTTCATCTCATTACGCACTGAAGCATTAAGATCTTGTATAAAAGTTAAACTGTTCAATCTTATAAGCTGACAAGTAGCATTAGCATCTAAGATATTTTGCGTGTTAAATTTATAACAAGCTTCATATTCTTTATTATATCCCAAAGGTGGAATAATAGCTTCAATGGCATTTTTAATACGCCCTGCATAACGATAAATATGTTCTTTTAAACCTTCGACTTCTTCTTTTTTAAATTCATTTTTTTCTAATAAACGATATAAATAATAATCCTTAGCCAAAGAATTTGGTTTTTGCTCTAATTCTTTATAAGAATACATAGCACTATTTGCAAAAACTACTCCAGCCAAAAGTAATACTACACTTTTTTTCAACACTTATAAACTTCCTAAAATTAAATTTGATAAAAATATTTGAATAAATTTTAATCCTAAAATAATAATCAAAGGTGCTAAATCAATGCTTCCTATAGTAGTAGGAATAAATCTTCTTACAAAAGCATAAGCAGGATTAGTTAAACGATATAAAATTTGCACTATAGGATTGTACGGATCAGGCCTTACCCAAGAAATCAATGCAGCAATGATTATAATCCAAACATAAATTTCAATCACTAAAGAAAAAATTTGTACCAAAGACACAATCAAACTTGTTCCAACTCCCATTTTACTCCTTTATAATTTCTTTGATAAAAGGCTTGATTAGAGTATAAATTTCACTCATTTCAGGCCCGTGAGTAGCCCCTGTTAATACTAAACGCAAAGGCATAAAGAAATTTTTTCCTTTTAAATTTGTTTTTTCTATTAAAATCTTTTTGAACTCATCATATTCTTGAGGTAAATCCAAATCTTTTAAAACTTCTTTAATCAACTTACATTCATTTTCAAATTCATTATAATTTTTAACTGCAAAAATGGCTTGTATTTTTTCTCTTATCTCATTTAGCGTGCTAGCTTCTTGAGTGTAAAATTTTGCAAGCTTCGCTACATCTTTGCCTAAATTTAACAAAGAATTTAATTTATCATTATCAAGTATTTTTATATGCTCGCGGTTAATTTGCATTAAACGCTTAGTGTCAAATCTTGCTGGAGATTTTGAAACTTTTTTCAAGTCAAACCATTCTATAGCTTCTTCTAAAGTAAAAATCTCTTTTGGGGTTTTATTACCCAAAAGGATTAAATAATTTGCAATAGCACTTGCTAAATATCCATTATCAAGCATCCATTTCACGCTAGAATGAGCCTCTCTTTTGCTCATTTTAACACCTTCTTCATTTAAAATGATAGGCAAATGTGCATAAGTCATGCTTTTATCATAACCCAAACTAGCTCTAATATGCTCTTGCTTAGGAGTATTTGAGACATGATCTTCACCCCTTATAATACAAGTAACACCTTCTAGCATATCATCAACCGCACAAGCAAAATTATAAGTTGGGGTTTTATCCGCTCTCATAATCACAAAACTATCAATATCTTCAGGATTAAAACTAATTTCACCTTTAATAAAATCAGTAAATTGCATTTGCGATTGAGGTTTTTTAAGACGAATTACGAAAGGTTTTTCACAATTTAATACATCAATATCTGCTAATTTTTCACAAGTACCATCGTATCTGTATGCTTGATTTTTACTTTTAGCTAATTCTTTTTTATGAGCTAATTCATCCTCAGTACAAAAACAAGCAAAAGCTTTTTTTTCACTTACTAACTTTAAAGCCATTTGACGATGAAATTTCAAATTCTCACTTTGCACATAATAATGCTGCCAAGTTATACCAAATTCTTTTAAAATAGCTTTTATTTCTTCTTCTTTTCCAGCAATATTTCTAGCATTATCCGTATCTTCAATACGCAAAATAAAATCTGTATTTTCTTGTCTTGCTTTAATATAATTAAACAAAGCTGCTCTTAAATTTCCAATATGCATATCTCCAGTAGGCGATGGTGCAAACCTATACATTATCTATCCTTTTAAAACTTTTTTATCATTATACAATTAAATACTTGCTATTTATTTTAAAAAAAAACAAAGTTCACACAAAATTCACTCAATATTTATATGATTTTACAAATAATTCAATTCAAAGGATAAAAAATGAAATTAAAAATAGCTTTAATGGCATTAGCTCTAGCAAGTTGTGTTTTTGCTAAAGATATGGTTGTAGGTGTAAATGCTTTACCAGCAAATTCTAAAAATTTTATACAAAAACACTTTACAGGCTCAAACATAGCTTTAGTTAAACAAGACATTGATAGCTTTGATGTTTATTTAGACAATGGAACTGAACTTGAGTTTTTCATCAATGGAGATTGGAAAGAAATTGATGCAAAATACAGACCGATTGATACTTCTTTTTTAAGTCCAAATGTTTTGGCAACAATTAAAAAAATGCACCCAAATGCAAGCATAATTAAAGTTGAAAAAGAAATTCAAGGTTATAAATTTAAACTAAATAATATGATGGAAATTTATACTGATGTAAATGGAAATTTCTTAGGACAAAAATTTGATGATTAAAAATTAAGCTAAGCTTTTTGCTTAGCTTTTGTAAGAATTTAGAGCAAGCTCTTGTATATTATAATTAGCAACTCTCTCATAAGTAAAGCCTTTTTTCTCTAAAAAATCAAGTAAAATTTTCTCCATTTTTTCTAAAGCATTCAAGACTTCTTTTGAAAGTTTAAAACTCAATGGTTCTATGCGTTTTGGCACACAAGCTAAAATTTGAGTTTTAGGTAAATCTCCCATAAGCTCCATGTATTGTAAAGTTTGAAGCATTTCAACCTCATGCGCACTACCACTCCAGTTAACTTTTTTTGGCATTGCATCATAAGGAAAGAAAAAAATATCTCCGATCTTAGCATCATCTGCTGCAATACAATCAATCACAATCATTTCATCATATTCAGCTATAATATAGCTAAGTTGTAAAGCCAAAGTTCCACCATCTACAAAACTCACTGAGTCTTTTTCATGATAAAACTTATAATTTTTTTCTAAAAGTTTGCAAAGATGAACGCCTAAGCCCTCATCTGCAAACATAATATTACCAATACCTAAGATTAGAAGTTTCAATGATTTTCTCTTACAAATTTATAACCACTAAAGATAGCATCTAAAGCACCATCTTTACCTTTAACTGAGTTAAACACAGCCATATAAATATGCACTGGAACAAAAATCAACACAACCCACATTAAAATTCTATGGTAAGTTCTAACATCAGCCAATCCACCTAGCATTACCTCAATAGGTCTTAAGATATTGTATAAAAATCCACCCAAGCCTTCATGATATACATGCATATAAAGGATTAGACCTGTTAAAATAAGCCCAAACATAACAAGATAAAAGAAAAAATAAGTTGCAAATTGCAAAGGATTATACACACCTTGTAAATGCGGGTGTTTTCCTAGGAAAATGTAAAATTTAATCTGCTCTATCCATAATTTTACATTAAAAATATCTTTAATACTTCTTCTTTCGTTTGCACTTTTTGGATCAAAAAAGAACAAATATGTTTTAAAAAGCACACAAGCTATCATAATAAAACCAAAAATTTGGTGCACCATGCGGTATTTTGCCTGCATAAATAAAGTCGGTTCAGATGAAACAGAAGGAGATTGAAATACATAAGAAATATAATATCCAGTTCCCACTAAAATCACGATTGCAACCGCTCTTAACCAATGTGTAAAACGAAGGCCGATACTAAATTCGTATTCAGCCTTTCTGTTTGATTTTAAGGAATGTTTAGAATCCATACTAAAGTCCTTTCCTTATAAATTTACATTTACTTTATACTCGCTAAGATTATTACCTTTAGTATCCATTACATGCACAGCACATGCTATACAAGGATCATAAGAGTGAATAGCTCTTATTACTTCTAAAGGCTGTTTAACATCAGCTAGTTTCATACCGATAAGACATTGCTCATAGCTACCACCTACTCCATTTGCATCTTTTGGACTTGCATTCCAAGTAGAAGGTACTACTGCTTGCCAATTTTCAATTACACCATTTTTAATTCTACACCAATGACTCAACGCACCACGAGGCGCACTTCCCATAAATCTACCTTTGTACTCTTTGTTTTTATCGATTACATAAGTAGCACAAGTACTTTCATCTGTTTTTAAATTTTCAACCAAAGAATTAAATGCTTTCAAGCCATGATCAGCAATGATTTTAGCTTCAATTGCTCTAGCACCCGTTCTTCCTAAAGTACTCATAAGTGCTTTAACTGGTAAATTCGTAGCTTTTAAGAATGAATCAACCGCTTCTACTACGATTTTATTACCCTTAGCATAATTAACTAAAATATTTGCTAATGGTCCAACTTGCATAGGTAAATTTTCATATCTTGGAGCTTTAATCCAGCTGTATTTGCCTTTGGTATCAAATACCTTACTATGAACCATATTACCTTTATCATCAATACTTTCGCCATCAATTAAGCCTGTATAGTTTGGATTAGTTTTACCATCATAAGGGTGTAAAGCTTCATTATCTGCATACCAAGCTCTTGTAGCTTCCTCGGTGATTTTAGCTTCATCTACTTCTTCAACTTTACTCAAATCACCATTTCTAATAATACCACCTTCAAACAACCATTCATCACTTGAAACTTGGAATTCTCTCTCGGTATAGAAATTATTTACCCCTACATCGTTTAACACGCTTGCTTCTTTAGAATAAGCTTTTGCAGCCATGATTAAATCCGGATAATAAGCACGATTAATAAAATCAGCAACTTCTTGGAATTTAGTCATATATTCAGCCATTCTTGATGGGTTTAAAAGATCCATAACACAAGTTACACCACCTACAGTTAAACTTTGTGGATGAGGATTTTTAGCACCAAAAATCGCCATAGCTTGAGCTATTGTTCTTTGAATTCTTAAACATTCTAAATAATGTGAAAGTGCAATAAGGTTTTGCTCAGGAGTAAAGCGATAAGTCGCATGTCCATAATAAGCATTTGCAAACGGTCCAAGATTTCCTTTATCTACAAAGGTTTTTAGTCTTTGCTGAACTTCTAAAAGTTTATCTGCACCTGTTGCATAAGGCATATCAGTATATTTAAATGCTTCATCGCTTGCTTTTTTTACATCAGCACTTAAAGCACTTACAACATCAACAAAATCAAGTCCATGAAGTTGATAAAAATGCACAGGATGATCATGCATATATAAAGCTGCATTCATTAAAGTTCTAGTTAAAACTGCGTTTAATGGTGGAGTGATACCTAAAGCATTTTCCACTGCAATAATTCCTGCTCTATAATGCGAAAAAGTACAAACACCACAAATTCTTTGAGTTAAAAAGCCTGCATCTCTTGGATCACGGCCTTTTACAATAGTTTCTAAACCTCTCCATAGAGTTGATCCTGAATATGCTTCTTTGATAACATTGTTTTCATCAACCACCACTTCAACTCTTAAGTGTCCTTCTATTCTAGTAAGTGGATCTATAATAATTCTTTTTGACATTCTTAATCCTTATTCTTTTCTAATGAAGCAATCACAGCATGTGCAGCAACAGCAACACCTGTTACACAAAGCACGCCTATACCGATTTTATCTGAAATGCTATCAGCACCCAAGCCATAAACAGTATCAAATAATCTTCCTGCCATCACTTCTTCAAAAGGCCCCATAGTATCCCAAAAATCAGGCTCAGAACAACCTATACAACCATGTCCAGCTTGTACCGGCCATGAAGTATGTTGATTAAATCTTTCTTTTGAGCAGTTATTAAAAGTATAAGGTCCTTTACAACCTACTTTATAAAGACAATATCCTTTTTTTGCCCCTTCATCACCAAATTGTTGTACAAACTCACCCGCATCAAAGCGTCCTCTTCTTTCACAAAGATCATGAATTCTTAAAGCATAAGCCCATTTTGGTCTGTTATAAGCATCAAGCGCTGGTAATGTTTGATACAATATATAATGAATCACATTACCTATAATGTTTTTCTCACTTGGAGGACAACCTGGAACATTAATAACTGTTTTATTTGTAACTTTACTTAAACTCACAGCATTACTTGGATTAGGTCTAGCAGCTTGAATACCACCAAAAGCTGAACAGGTACCTATAGCAAAAATAGCCAAAGCATTATCACAAGCTTGAACTGCTATTTGCTTACCTGTTTTACCGTGTGGTCCTATAGTTAAAAAGTTTTCTGTGACACCTGTTGGTATACCACCTTCTACCATTAAAATATATCTACCTTTGTATTTTTCCATAGCAGCTTCAAGATTATGCTCAGCTTGCCAACCTGCTGCACCCATTATAGTTTCATGATATTCTAAAGAAATATGATCAAAAATTAAACTATCTATAGTAGGAGCATCACTTCTTAATAAACTCTCAGAACATCCTGTACATTCAGCCATATGAAGCCAAATCACTGGAAGTCTATCACTAAGCTCAGCAGCTCTTGCAACTACTGGAGTAAAGCTAGCAGGTAGTGCTAAAAATGCAGTCATTGCACTAGCCCATTTCATAAAATCTCTTCTTGAAAAACCTGATTGCTCCAAGGCTTTAGAGATGGAAATCTCATTTTTCAAAAGAGGAAGTTTTTCTAATGCGTCTAAACGGCGATTAAAAATATCTAAATCACTCATTTGTTGTTCCTTAAATATAGAAATATCATTAAAGATTTTAAAATATTTATTGTTAAGAATAGATAAAAAAATAATAATTTTTTAAACAAATATACGAAGTATTTACAATTTAATGTTAATAGGATAATTTTACTCTAAAATAAGCAAGTATTACACTTGCTTATTGTTTAATAATGATAATCTCACCATCTTTAGAATCTATAATAATTTCATCATTTTCATTTAATTCATCAGATAATATCATATCACTTAATTTATCTTCTACCATGTCATACAAAGCTCTTTTTAATGGTCTTGCGCCAAAATCCACATCAAAACCAACCTTTGCTATTAAACTTGTAGCATTATCACTTAAACTTGCTTTAATACCCCTATTTTGAAGACTTTTTTGCAAGGCATTAAAAAGTAATTTAACTATTTTTTCAGCTTCACTTTCTCCTAAAGGATTAAAAGTAATAATATCATCTAAACGATTTAAAAACTCAGGTCTAAAAAAGTTTCTAAGAGCTTCTTTAATAGCCTTTTCTTTTTCTTCGCCCTTTAACTCCATAATAAAATTTGCACCTATATTAGAAGTTAAGATAATGATAGTATTAGTAAAATCAACCGTTACACCTTTACTATCTGTAGCTCTACCATCATCTAAAATTCCCAAAAGTATATTAAATACATCTTTATGGGCTTTTTCTACTTCATCAAATAAAATCACACTATAAGGCTTTCTTCTAACAGCTTCAGTTAATTCCCCACCTTCTTCATGCCCTATATATCCTGGAGGTGCGCCTAAAAGTCTTGATACACTGTGTTTTTCCATAAATTCACTCATGTCAAAACGCACCATAGCTTTTTCATCATCAAATAAAAATTTAGCCAAAACCTTAGCACTTTCTGTCTTACCTACTCCAGTTGGCCCTAAAAACAAAAAGCTTCCTATAGGCTTGGTTGCTTGATTAAGCCCTGCTTTATTACGCTTAATAGCTTTAGCCAAAGCACTCAAAGCCTCATCTTGTCCTACGACGCTTTCTTGTAAATACTCTTGAATGTGTAAATATTTTTGCTTTTCAGAAGTAAGCATTTTTTGCACGCTAATACCTGTCCATTTACTTAAAATACCAGCTACTAAATCCTCATCTACTTGGTTTTTAAGCAAAACTCCTTCTTGGGTCATTTGTTTCCATTTTTCTTCTAATTTTAATACCTCTTTTTCGCACTCTAAAATTTTGCCATATTCTATTTCAGCAGCCTTTTGGAAATCTCCTTTATTTTTAGCTAAAATAGCTTCATTTTTTAAAGTATCAATTTCTTTTTTCTTTGCACTTATACCATTAAATACTGCTTTTTCATTTTCAAATTTAGCATTAAGTTTGATTTGCTCTTCTTTTAAATTTGCTAATTCTTTTTTAATCTCTTCCAATCTTTTTTCATTAGCTTCATTTTCTTCCATTTTTAAAGCTTCATTTTCCACTTCCAAGCTTTCAATTTGTTTTCTAACCTTTCTTAAAGAATTTGGCTCACTTTCTATTTGCATTTTTAATTCTGCTGCAGCCTCATCAATTAAATCAATCGCCTTATCAGGTAAAAATCTATTAGCTATATAACGCTTAGATAGTTTTGCAGCTGCTACTAAGGCACTATCATTAATAGTTACATTATGATGAATTTCTAATTTTTCTTTTATACCTCTTAGCATTGCTAAAGCTTCATTTACACTAGGTTCAGCTACATTTACAGGTTGAAATCTTCTTTGCAAGGCCGCGTCTTTTTCAAAATATTTTCTATATTCTTTTAAGGTTGTAGCACCTATAGTATGAAGTTCACCTCTTGCTAAAGCAGGTTTTAAAATATTTGCTGCATCCATACTCCCTTCATTTGCACCCGCACCTACAATGGTGTGAATTTCATCTATAAATAAAATTATATTTTTATGTTTTATTACTTCATTTACAACAGCTTTTAATCTATCTTCAAATTCACCTCTGTATTTTGCCCCTGCTATTAAAGCACTCATATCCAAAGCTATGACTTTTTTATTTTGCAATGAAGTAGGAACATCTTTTTTTACTATTCTTTGTGCTAAGGCTTCTACTACAGCAGTTTTTCCTACCCCTGGCTCGCCTAATAAAATAGGATTATTTTTAGTTTTTCTGATTAAAATTTGCATTAATCTTTGAATTTCTTCCTCCCTACCTATAACAGGATCAAGTTCATTGTTTTTGGCTTTCATAGTCAAATCAATACCAAATTTAGACAAAGAATCAAGTGTTTCATCGCTTGTTTTAGTTTCTATTTTAACTCCTGCTCTAATGAATTCTAATTCTTTTTTAAACTCATTTAAATCTACAAATTTAGATAAAAGTTCTTTAATAACCCCGCTCGTACTTTCTGAAACAAGCCATATATCCACAGCTAAATAACTATCTTTATTTTCTAAAGCTAAGCCTTTTGCTTTTTCTAAAGAATTAATAAATTCATTTGAAAATTTAATATTATCTTTATTTACATTTGAGCTAGTAGGAAAAGATGAAATTTTACTTTTTACTTCTAATTCAAATGCCTCTTTAGAAACATTTAATTTATTAAAAACTTGATTAAGCAAACTTGAACTATCAACACTTAAAGCCCATAATAAATGCAAAGGTTTTATTTCACTATTTTTAGAATGAATGGCCAAAGAAATCGCACTTTCTATATTTGAAAGCATAGAGTCTGTTAAAAAATCTTGTATATTTGCCATTTTTACTCCTTTTTTACTTTTATATGAGATGTATTATATAACTTTAGTCTATTATTGTCAAGTTTATTTAGTTATATTTATAAATAATTTTTTATATATACACACTAATATCATAAAAATATTTACTTTATTTACGATTTTTTAAGCAAAAATAACTAAAATTAGATAATTATTTTATGAATTCATATTTATTTTGGAGTTTTTCCTTTGAAGACAAAAAGAAATCTTATTATCGCAGCTAGCATTTGTAGTTTAGTAACCGCTTCTTTTATTTTTACTAATTTACAAGCTAAAAATCCCGCTCCTAGTGAAGCAGAAAAGAAAATAGAAGCTTTATCTAAACTCACAAGAACAATGTCCATTATAGAACAATATTATGTTGATGATGTTAATTATACAGATTTAGTTGATAAATCCATAGCAGGTTTGCTAACAAATTTAGATGCTCACTCTTCTTTCTTAGATGAAAAAGGTTATAAAGAACTTAAAGAGCAAACTAATGGAGAATTTGGTGGACTTGGCTTTACTATTACGCAAAAAGATGGAGCAATTAGCGTTGTAGCTCCTATAGAAGGAAGTCCAGCAGATAAAGCAGGTATTAAAACCGATGATATTATCTTAAGAATTAATAACGAATCAACCTTAGGTATGACTTTAAATGAAGCTGTTTCTAAAATGCGCGGAGAACCTAAGACAAAGGTCACTCTAACTATCTATAGGAAAGGTGATGCAAAACCATTTGATGTTAATCTAAAAAGAGATATTATCAAAGTAGATAGTGTTTACGCTAAGTTAATTAAAAATGAAAATTTACTTTATTTAAGAGTAACTAATTTTGATAAAAATGTTGTAGATGAGGCTAGTAAAGCGATCAAAAAACATTCCGATGTAAAAGGGATTATACTAGATCTTAGAACTAACCCAGGTGGCATTTTAAATCAAGCCGTAGGCTTAGTAAATCTTTTTGTAGACAAAGGAGTCATTGTTTCACAAAAAGGTAAAATAGAGAGTGAGAATGTAGAATTTAAAGCAAATCCTAGTAAAAAAATCACAAACGCACCTTTAGTAGTACTTGTAAATGGTGGCAGCGCGAGTGCAAGTGAGATTGTAAGTGGAGCTTTGCAAGATTTTAAACGTGCTATTATCATAGGTGAAAAAACTTTTGGAAAGGGTAGTGTACAACTTATATTACCTATGGATGAAAAAGGTAAAGAAGGCTTAAGACTTACTATAGCAAAATATTATTTACCAAGTGGTAGAACCATACAAGCTGTCGGGGTTAGTCCTGATATAGAAGTATTCCCAGGAAAAGTAAGTAAAGAAGAAAACCATGGCTTTGAAATCAAAGAAAGTGACCTAAAAAAACACTTACAAGCTGAACTTGACAAAATCGGACATCAAGAAAAGAAAAAAGATAATAAAGAAGATAAAAATATCATCACCAAAGAACAAATTGATAATGATATACAGTTAAAAACAGCAATTGATGCAATCAAAATTTTAAACATCACAAAAGGAGAGTAAAATGGCAACAAAACTAGATCTTTTATACGAGGGAAAAGGTAAAAAAATGTTTAAAACTGATGATGAGAATTTACTCATCACAGAATTTAAAGATGATTTAACTGCTTTTAATGCAGAAAAAAAAGGTAACGAAGCAGGAAAAGGTGCATTAAACTGCAAAATTAGTACTGAAATTTTTCATCTTTTAGAAAAAGAAGGTATTAAAACACATTTAATAGAAACCATCAGCGATAAAGAGCAAATTGTTAAAAAATGCAATATTATACCTATTGAAGTTATTACTAGAAATGTAGCTACAGGATCTTTAACAAAAAGATTAGGCATTAAAGAAGGCACGATTTTACCTTTTGCTGTAGTTGAGTTTTGTTATAAAAATGATGATTTGGGTGATCCTATCATCAACGATGAACATTGTTTGGTTTTAAATTTAGTAAAAAGTGAAAAAGATTTAGAGCTAATCAAAAAAACTGCAAGACATATTAATTCTATCTTAGTTAAATTCTTTGAATCTAAAGGATTGAGACTGATTGATTTTAAATTAGAATTTGGTATTGATAGTGAAGGAAATATGATACTAGCTGATGAAATTAGCCCTGATAGTTGTAGATTTTGGGATAGCAAAACTAATGAAAAATTAGACAAAGACCGCTTTAGACAAGACTTAGGTAATGTAAAAATGGCCTATGAAGAAGTATTAAAAAGAATTTTAAGTTAGGAAAAATAATGAAAGTAACTGTAAATATCACACTCAAAAATGGAGTTTTAGATCCTCAAGGCAAAGCCATAGAAAAAGCTTTGCATTCTTTAGATTTTAATAACATAGCAAATGTTAAAACCTCAAAACAAATTAGTTTTGATATAGCTTGCGATGATAAAGAAGAAGCTTTAAAACAAGTTGATTTAATGTGTAAAGAATTACTTGCAAATACTGTGATAGAAGATTATGAGATAATATTATGAAAGTAGCTATTATTCGTTTTCCTGGAACTAACTGTGAGTTTGATACAGCTTATGCTTTTGAAAAACTAGGCGTAAAAACTGAAATCATTTGGCATGAAAGACAAGATTTTAGTGCAGATTTAATCGTTTTACCAGGTGGTTTTTCTTATGGAGATTATTTAAGATGTGCAGCTATTGCAAAACTTGCTCCTGCTATGAAAACACTTAAAGAACATGCGCAAAAAGGTGGATATGTCCTAGGTATTTGCAATGGTTTCCAAATTTTATTAGAACTTGGTCTTTTAAAGGGAGCTATGAAACACAATAATAGCTTAAGTTTTATTTCTAAAATGCAAGCATTACAAGTAGTATCAAACAATAATGTTTTTTTGAAAAATTTTCATAAAAATGACATTATAGAATTACCTATTGCTCATGGAGAGGGAAATTATTTCAATAGCGAAGATGGTATTAAAATACTAGAAGATAAAGATATGATCTTGTTAAGATATATCAATAATCCAAATGGCTCTTTAAACGATATAGCTGGAATTTGTGATGAAAATAAAAAAGTTTTTGGACTTATGCCTCACCCTGAAAGAATGTGTGATGATATACTTGGATCAAAAGTAGGACTTAAAATGTTTGAAGGATTTTTAAATTGCTAAAAACCTTCAAAGTTTTTTGTATTTTTTTACTAGCACTTAATTTATATGCTCAAGAAAACAGTGTTTTTGAAGATTACAACACCTTAGAAAAAAATTACAATCAATTAGACGATCAAGCTAAGCAAATTTATCAAACTATCGCCCCAAGCGATGAGAGTAATTATGAAAGTAAAATCAATGATGAAAATTTTATTCCTCAAAGTTCTTTGGTATTAAATGCAAAAGAATACACTGATGAAGCTTACATAGATGAAGCTTTTGCTATAGATCTTGAGGTTATCACCACAACTAATGTAAGTTTTGATTTAAATGTGAGTTTTGAAAAAAATGATGATATGCTTTGGATCAATCCTAATCCTATTTGGGAGCAAAAGGCTAATTCATATCATACAAAATTATGGTTTGAAGCTAAAAGTTTAAATGCCAATTTAAACAAAATCATCGTTTCATTAAGCAGAAATGATCATATTTTTCAAAGCTCATCACTAATTATAAAACCTATTAGACTTAAAAAAATCGACGCTCCTTCTAATAAATACTCACACATAGTTGCAAGTAATTTAGAGGTTAAACAAGTAAAGGCAAGTCATTTTGATAATGATAATATGATTTTATTTATAGAACTTGCAGGAGAAAACACAAACCTAGCAAGTTTTAACATAAAAGATATTCAAAAACAAGGTGTAGAAGCTATTAAAGGCGATTTTGAAAAACAAAGTGGATTTTATTATGCTATTTTAGATAAAAGCAAAACACGTTTTGATTTTTCTTATTTTAATTTAAATTCTAAAGAACTAAAAGATTTTTCCTTAAAAATAGAACTTAAAGAAGATAGTATAAGCACACAAAGTGATTTAAATCCAAAGACTAATGATTTTAATTTTTACAAACAAGTATTTTTATGGAGCTTGTGTGGTATTTTTGCTTTATGGTTTGTATTTAAAAAAAGCTATGTAGCTTTAGGTTTAGCAATTTTGGCTCTAATAGCAAGTTTTTTAGCTCAAAACAACATATATAAAGCTATATTAAAAGCTGAAAGTAAAGTGCAAATTTTACCAACTCTAAACTCAACTCATTTTTATTCTGGAAAATACAAACAAGAAGTAGAAGTGTTAGATTCAAGAGAAGAATATAGAAAGATTTTATTTAGTAATGGAAAAATAGGCTGGGTGAAAAGTGAAGATTTATCAAAGATTTAAAGCTTTAATATTTTGGATTGAATTTATTTTATCTATTATATTTTTATGTATTGCCTTTTTATTATTACAATCACAAGAAAAAATTTGGAAAATCAGGAAAGTATGGTCAAAATTACAAAAATATGTAATAAATTATAAAATTCAAACTCAGGGCTCTATACATCCTCAAGCTAATTTACTTTTAATTAACCATCAAAGTTTATTAGACATAGTTGTTTTGGAAGATTTATGCCCAAAAAATATATCTTGGATAGCCAAAAAAGAACTTGGCGAACTCCCCGTTTTTAAAACTTTGATTAAAAAACCTAAAATTATTTGTATAGATAGAAGCCCAAAAGGTCTAGTAAAACTTTTAAAAGAAGCTAAAGAAAGACTAAAAGAAGATAGAGTCTTAGCTATTTTTCCAGAAGGTACAAGATCTAAAACACAAAAACTTTTAAAATTTAAAGTCGGAGCTAAAATTTTAAGTGAGAAACTTAAGCTAAAAGTCCAACCTGTGGTAATTGTTGATTCAGCTAAAATTTTAGACACCCAGAAATTTAGTGCAAATAGCGGTGTTTTAAAAGTAATATTTCTTGATCTTGTTGATACAAGTAAAAATGATTGGCTTGAGCAAACTAGAGAAAAAATGCAAACAATCTTAGATAGCGAAAGGGCACAAGCTTGATTAGTACGATTTTAGCTGTAGGTTTTGGTGGCTTTTTAGGAGCTATATCTAGAATGCTTACTAGTAGCTTTTTTAATAAAATCATTCCACATGATTTTCCTTATGGTACTTTACTTGTTAATATCATAGGATCTTTTTTAATGGGCTTGTTTTTTTCTTATGCAAACTTTAAAGGTGTGCATATTTTTACTAAAAGTTTAATTAGCACGGGTTTTTTAAGTGCTTTTACGACTTTTTCAACTTTTTCTTATGAAAATTTGCTATTTTTGCAAAGTGGTGATTATTTTCACTTTTTTCTAAATATTATTTTAAATGTTATCCTTTGTCTTTTGGCAGTATGGATTGGTTTTTTAATTTTTAAATAAAGGAGATATAAATGCAATTTCAAACTGAAGTTAATCAACTTTTACAACTTATGATTCATTCTTTGTATTCAAACAAAGAAATTTTTTTAAGAGAGCTTATTTCTAATGCAAGCGACGCACTTGATAAACTTAGTTATTTAAGCGTGAGTGATGATGCTTATAAAAATCTAAAATTTGAACCAAAAATTCAAATCAACTTCAATCAAGAAGCAAAAACCCTAACCATAAGCGATAATGGTATAGGTATGAATAAAGAAGATTTAATCAATCACCTTGGAACCATTGCTAAAAGCGGTACAAAAAGCTTTTTAGAAAATTTAAGCGGAGATGCTAAAAAAGACTCTCAGCTTATAGGACAATTTGGTGTAGGCTTTTACTCTGCTTTTATGGTAGCTTCTAAAATAGAAGTATTAAGCAAAAAAGCATTAGATAATAAAGCTTATCTTTGGACTTCTGATGCTAGTGGTTATGAAATAGAAGATGCAAATAAAGATGAGCAAGGCACTTGTATAACCTTGCATTTAAAAGATGAAGAATTTTTAAACTCATACCGTATTGAAAGCATAGTAGAAAAATACTCAAATCACATACAATTTCCTATTTTTATGGAAAAAGAAGAATATTTACCATTAGAAGAAGGCGAAAAAGAACCTAAAAGAGAATTAAAAAATACTCAAATTAATACAGCAAGTGCTTTATGGAGACAAAATAAAGCAAGTTTAAAAGCTGAAGATTATGAAAGATTTTATGAGCAAAACTTTCATGACTCAAATAAACCTATGCTTTATATCCACACAAAAGCTGAAGGTTCTATAGAGTATAATTCTTTATTCTTTATACCCGCACAAGCTCCATTTGATTTATATAGAGTAGATTATAAAAGTGGTTTAAAACTTTATGTAAAAAGAGTTTTTATAAGTGATGATGATAAAGAATTATTACCAACTTATTTAAGATTTGTACGCGGGATTATTGATGTAGAAGATTTACCGCTTAATGTAAGTCGTGAAATCTTACAAGAAAATAAAATCTTAAAAAGCGTTCAAGAAGCAAGTGTTAAAAAAATCCTAGCAGAACTTAAAAAATTCAAAGAAAAAGATAAAGAAAACTATCTTAAATTTCATGAGAATTTTGGAAAAGTTTTAAAAGAAGGTTTATATGGTTTTGGCGAAAATAAAGACGCTATAGCTAAGCTTTTATACTTTAAAAACTCAAATAAAGAAGAATTAATTGATCTTGAAGAGTATAAACAAAACCTAGCTGAAGGTCAAAATGAAATTTTTTATATTAGTGGAAAAAATGAAAAATTATTAAGAAATTCTCCACTTCTTGAAAGCTATAAACAAAAAAATATCAATGTTTTATTACTTGATGAGGAAATTGATACCATAGTTATGCCTATGATGAATGAATTTGAAGGCTTAAAATTTAGTGCTATTAACCATCTAGCTAGCGAAGAAACTAGCGAAGAACAAAAGGCTGAATTTGCAAGCTTACTCATCAAAATAAAAGAAGTTTTAAAAGATGAAGTTGAAGAGGTAAAACTTAGCCAAAGACTTTCAAATAGTCCAAGTTGTATTGTTTATGATCAAAATAAACCTGATTTTGCTATGCAACAAATTCTTAAACAAATGGGGCAAGAACAGCAAGTTAAACCTATACTTGAAATCAATCCTAATCATGAAATTTTAAAAGCCTTAAAAGAGAATGATACCTTAGCTAATGAAATGGCACATATTCTTTTAAATATGGCTAAACTTAGCGAAGGTATGGGTATAGACAACCCTAGCGAATTCAACAATGCCTTAAGCAAAATCGTTTCCAAGGCTTTAGAAAAATGAAAAATATAGCTATTTCTAAAGATATTTTGCACGAGTTTTGCATTATAGATGTAAGAACCCCAAGCGAATGGAAAAGCGGGGTTATAAAAGAAGCTATACTCATCGCACTTTGCGATGATAATGGCTTTATGAATGAAAATTTCATCCAAGAGTTTAAAGAAAAAGCAGATTATCAAAATAAAAACATAGCCTTTGTATGTGCTACAGGCTCAAGAAGCAAACATACTGCTATGATGATAGAAGATACCCTAGGTATAGAATGCACTAATCTAGACGGTGGCATGGTAGCACTTTTATCGCAAGGTTATGAAGCTACAAAAAAAGAAGGTTGATTATGAAAAAAATATTTTTATCTTTAGCACTTTGTGTTAGTTTTGTTTTAGCAGAAGTTAAAAATATCGATATTAATGCGGATATTTTGGAAAATTATCAAGTAATTGATGTAAGAAAACCTAGCGAATGGGCACAAACTGGCATAATAAAAAATGCCATTAAAATTAGCTTTTATAATGAAGATGGCGGTATTAATAAAAATTTCGTCGAGGAAATTAAAAAGATTTCAAGTAAAAAACCTATTGCTATAGTTTGTAGAAGTGGAGCAAGAAGTGCTAAAGCTTCTGCTTTATTAGATCAAAATGGTATAGAAGTTACTAATTTAAAAGGCGGTATGAACGCACTTTTATCACAAGGCTATGAAACCTCAAAGTAAGTCTAACTAGACTTACTTTTTCTTTGGTCTAAATACAGAAATTACTTCTTCATTATTTTCAATATAAGCTCCGCCTATTAAATCCACACAATAAGGTATAGCAGGAAATATAGGTTCAATACATTCTCTTATAGCTTTTGGATTACCCGGTAAGTTAATAATCAATGATTTTCCTTTTATACCTGCGCTTTGTCTTGAAAGTATAGCCGTTGGCACATATTCTAAGCTTTTTGCACGCATTAGCTCTCCAAAACCTGGAAGCATTTTATCACACACTGCTTGTGTTGCTTCTGGTGTCACATCACGCAAAGCAGGCCCTGTACCTCCTGTAGTAAAAATCAAATCACATTTTACTTCATCAGCTAAATAAGCTAATTTTTCTATGATTAAATCATACTCATCAGGAATTAGCTCATAATAAAAGCTTTTTTCATTTTTTATATAAGAATCTAAAATTTTTTCTATCTCTACTCCAGATTTATCTTCATAAACTCCACTACTTGCTCTATCTGAAAGCACTAAAATTCCTATTTTTACCATTTTAACTCCATTATGATTTTTTCTACATCTTGTTTTTCTATTTTTTCATTTTCCAAAAGAATACTAGCTAATCTCACTACTTTTTCTTTCATTAATTCTAAAAATTCTTTCACTTCATGCTTTTGCTCTTGCAATAAACCCTCATTTGCCATAGCAAAAGTTTCCATAAAAGCGAGTAATTCTTTAACTTTTAAAAGATCGCTTTGTGCATTAGTGTAACTTTCATTAAAAATAAGCTCCATAGCAACCGAACCTGCTAAAAAAACTTTTATTTTGTTCAATAATTCTGATTTTGATTTGATGGTATTTTCATACTCTTTAAATCTATCTTCTATTAGGGTAATTTTTTCAAATTTAACGTCAAAATAAAAAGCACACAAAGCTTTAGCTGCTTGATATGTGGCTTGAATTTTTCTTTCCTTATCACTCAATGAGAAAATCTTTTTTTTACCCATTAAAACTTTATTCAATACCGCAAAAAAATCATTTTCTTCTATTAAATCTGATTTTCTTCTTATGGCATTAATGGCCGCCTCGTTAACCAAAGTTTCTAAGGCTGCTCCGCTAAAACCCACGCTAGCTTTTGCGATTTTTTCTAAATCTACACTAGATTTTTTTTCTTTCATATAATTTTGTAAAATATACATTCTATCTTTAAAATCAGGTAATGATATAAAAATTCTTCTATCAAAACGCCCCGATCTTAATAGTGCGTTATCCATAAGATCGATTTTATTTGTAGCAGCCATTACTATAACACCGCTATTATCTTCAAATCCATCCATTTGAGTTAAAAGCTGATTTAGAGTATTATCTCTTTCTACATTAGAAAAATCCCCCCTGCTTTTACCAACTGCATCAATTTCATCTATAAAAATAATACTTGGAGCTTTTGATTTAGCTTTTAAAAAAAGTTCTCTAACTCTTTTTGCACCCATACCTACATAAATTTCTACAAAGCTAGCCCCGCTTTGATAAAAAAATGGTACCCCAGCCTCGCCTGCTACAGCTTTTGCTATCAAAGTTTTACCCACTCCAGGAGGACCTACCAGTAAAACCCCTTTTGGCATTTTCACACCAAAATCTTTATATTTTTGTGGATTTTTTAAAAAATCAACGATTTCCAAAAGCTCTACCTTAGCCTCATCAACCCCTGCTACATCTTTAAATTTAACTTCACTTACTACATCTTGTATGGTGTTATTTTGTTCATTTTTTTCTAAAATATTTTTTTCTAAAGAAAATAAATTTTGTCTATCTTTGTTTTTTTTATTAAGAAAGAGTAAAAAACTTATAAGAAAAGCAAGTAAAATAAATATCAAAAAAAACTCGCTTAAATTATAATCTTTAGCATATTCTAAAGGAATTTTTTGCCACAAAGCATTTAAATCCACTACATCTTTAGCGATTAAAAAATTTCCTTCTTTGCTTTTTAATAATATTTCATTATTTTCTATTATAGCTTTTTGGATTAAATTTTGTTCTAAAAGCTCTTCATAAGCAGCCTTGCTAATATAATCAGGTTGATTTTTTATAAATGCAACTACTACAAAAACACAAAGCAATAAAAATGAAGCTAAGATAATCTTTTTATTTTTCATTCTCTAACCTTACATAGTTACAATCTTCTTTGCATTCATACTTTTCAATGCTTATCCATTGTTTAGCAATATCTTCTTTGCTTGTAATTTTGATTTTATTAAAAAATTGATCATAGCCTTCATAAAAACCATCTTTTTTACTTTCTACTAAAATTTCTAAAGTATCTTTTTGATTTTTTCTAAACTCATAATTATTTTGTGCGACTATATCTTTTAAAATATTTAATCTTTCTTTGGCTATTTCACCATTAATTCGCTCACTCATAGAAGCAGAATGTGTTCCATCACGTGGTGAGAAAATAAAAGCATGAATATGCGTAAGTTTAAACTGTTTGAAATTTTCTAAAGCTTCTTGCCATATTAACTCACTTTCTCCAGGGTGTGCTACGATAAAGTCTGTCCCTAAAGCAAAACCTTTTTGACTTAACTCATTAAACAATGCTAAATCATTTTGTGTATGTGATCTTCTACGCATTATGCGTAGCATTTTTTCATGAGTGTGCTGCAGGGCAATATGCAAATGCTTTTCAAGCCAAGGTTCATCTAAAATTTCTTTAAAACTCTCATCAATTTGAGCAGGCTCCAAACTCCCAAGCCTTACTCTTTTTATACCACTAATCTTACCTATTTCTTGTAATAATTTTCCAAGCGTAGTTTTATCTTTTAAACCATAACTTCCTATATTAGTACCCGTTAAAACTACTTCACTATAGCCATTTTGAGCCAAAAGTTTGATTTGTTTTATTATTTCCTCACTTAGCACGCTTCTTGATTTACCCCTAACACTTGGGATTATACAATAACTACAAGCAAAGTCACATCCTTCTTGAATTTTCACAAAAGCTTTAGTGTGATTTTCATAATTACTTACGATTTTTGTATCGATAAAGTGCAAATTTCCAAGCTCATAAAAAGCTTTATCTTGCGAGATTAACTCATTAATTTTATCTTTATTAGAAGCTCCTAAAACTCCAAAAATTTCTTTCTTATCAAAAAAATCCTTTCCCTTACTCACAGCACCACAACCTGTAAGTATAACCTTAACTCCATTTTTTTTTACACCATTAATATAACTTCTAAGCCCACTATCAGCACCATTTGTAACCGTACAAGAATTTATCACTATTACATCAGCTTCTTGCTCGTTTTGTGTAATATCATGGTCTTTAATATAAGTTTTTAATAATTGCGTATCATAAATATTAGTTCTACAACCAAAAGTTTTAAAATATACCTTTTTTTTCAAACATCTTCCTTGTTTTCTATAAATTCATGTTTTGCCATATATAAATTTTGCGATGGATAAGCTATTTTTATATCATCATGTTTGTTAAATTCATTGATAATCTCTTTACTTATATTACTTCTTAAAACCAAGGCCGCATAAGAATTTGTCATATACCAAGCAGAAATTCTCATACCATAACCTTCTAAAAATGTAAAAAACCTAGGCTCAACCTTAGGATTTCTAATACTATATTCATTTCTTAATTTACTCATAGATTCTTTTGCTAATTTTGTATAGCCTTTAGAAGCTTTTGTGATAATTTCTTCTACTATCTCTAAAGCTTTTTGGTGGTTTGAATCAAAAGTCAAAGTAATATCAAGTCCATCCCAAACTGTCTTCATACCATGATGAGTATAATTTGATATAAGATTAGTAAAAATGAAATTATTTGGGATAAAAATTATTCTACCACTTCTTCTATTATCTGTATAAGTTAGCAAAGAAATATCTTCATATAAAGTTATTCTTAAAAATGAAATATCAATTATATCACCAATATAATGCGTGTTATTTTGAAAAACTCTAACTCTATCACCTACTCTAAAACTCCCACCAAAAACTATCACGCACCAACCAAGCATAGACATAAACATATCTTTCATAGCAATAGCCAAACCAGCAGAAGCAAAACCAAGCACGGTCACTAAATAACTAATATTTTCAATATATCCAAAAAGCAAAATTAAAACAATTACATTAATATTAATAAAATTGATAATTTTATTTGCCGTATAAAAGCGATCATTATCACCTATATATTTTCTAGCTATAAATTTAAGTAAAAACGCTATAGCTATAACTATAATAATAGCCAAAACTATATTAAAAGCTCTCACGCCTTGAATTTTAATAGAAGCAGTTGTTTTTTCAATTTCTTCTTGAATTTTTTTCTCATATACAGAATAAGAAATTTCTCCAAAACGCAAGGTCTGTGAAAAATCCCTTACCATTTGATTAGAAGCTTTTAAGTACTCATCATATTCTTTACTAGGAGCTAATTTAGCTATCTCAGTTACCAAAACATTTTCTTTTATAAGCTCATCTAAAGTTTGCTTGAAACTATTTAAAATATTGATATATTCTTCCTTGTCACGTCTTAGTTTTTTTATATGTGAATACGCTGAAATGATAGCTAAAGGATTGGTAAGTTTATCTATTTTGTCAACTTCTTCAGGCGCTAAAACCATTTTAGAAAAATTAGCACTCTTATACTCACTTAAAAGCTCTAATCTTTCTTTTAAAATCAAAATTTGTCTTTCTATAATACTTTTATTGCGCTCATTAGCCTTTAAACTTTCTTTTTCTAAAGCTAAAATTTCATCTTGGGTTTTTTTATAAATATTAAAATTATTATATTTAATCACCCAGGTATTGTATGCTAAATTATTATGCAATTCATTTAATTTTTGCTCTAAATGTTTTACATCATCTTGTGCTAAAAGCACTATAAAAGATAAAAATAAAAGCAAAAAAATCTTTTTCATGCAAACACCTCTAAAGTGCGTAAAATATCTTCTTTGATTATATCGTTTTTTATACAAGCTTTTCCCAGACCACAAGCTAAAATGAAATTAATCTTTTCAAAATGTGTTTTTTTATCTAAAAAAAAGGCATTATAAAATTCTTCTATATTTGGAATTTTATAAGATATAGGTAATTTAAATTTCATAAGTAAATTTTGCACTCTTTGGCATTCTTGCTCACTTAATAACCCCAAATTTAATGCTAAAATATTTGCCATGTTCATACCTATAGCCACAGCTTCACCATGTAAGTACTTTTTATATCCTGTTTGATTTTCTATAACATGAGCAAAAGTATGACCATAGTTCAAAAGCATTCTTAAACCACTTTCTTTTTCATCTTGTGAAACCACATTAGCTTTAAGTTCTATACTTTTTTGGATGATTTGAGCTAAAATAATATCATCTAATTTAGTATTTAAAAATTTATCCTCGTCTAAACTTTCCAAAAAAGGTAAAATTTCCTTATCAAAAACCACAGCCATTTTAATAAATTCAGCCATACCCGCAGCTAGTTCTCTCGAAGGTAAAGTTTTTAAAAACTTACTCTCGCAATACACTGCTTTTGGTTGATAAAAAGTACCTATTAAGTTTTTGCCAAATTTATTATTCACTCCGGTTTTACCACCCACACTTGCATCCACGCAAGCTAGTAAAGTTGTAGGGATATTGATAAATTCTATCCCTCTTTGGTATATGCTTGCTACAAAACCACCCATATCAGAGATCACCCCTCCACCAAAGCTTATAAGCAAGCTTTTTCTATCTAGTTTATATGCACACATCTGATCTAAGATATATTCTATAGTTTGTAAATTTTTATACTCTTCACCATCTTTAATTTTTATGATAAAAAGTTCTTTAGCTTTAATTTTTTCTAAAAGCATACCTAAATGTAATTTTGCTACTAATTCATTAGTCAAAATCACTACTTTAGTATCAAAATTCAACTTTTCTAACTCATTTATATAGACATTATAACTCGTATTTTTATCTAAATTTACCTTAACTTGCATTATTTTCTCACAGTGATGGTATAAATAATTGATAATTTTTATTCATCTTATAATATATCGTATTTAAATCTGTTTTTAAAATTTTATTGAAATTACTACCTAAAATTTTTTCATTAAATGGTACAAAATGCAATATATTTTGCTTATAAGAAAAGTTATTAATAGGATTATGTTCATTTTCTTCTATTAAAAGTAATTTTTCATCATGAAGTTTTGAAAGACTTTCGAAGTATTGGCGATATTCAAAAATTTCTGCTTTATTTAATTTTAAAGCATAATAGTATAAAGAAAGTCCTAATTGAATTTGTTTATTAAAATCAAGCATAATTGATGCAATACCTTCCACATCTTCAAAATTTGAACTTAAAACTACCGAAGATTTTAAATCTGCAAAATCACCTCTACCAGCTTTAAGTATTGGAATTTTCAAAGTAAAAAGAAAGTTTTTTTCTTTTTCAAAAAGATAATCTTCAACTATCATCAAGCCTATACTAGTATTTTCCACAAAAGGTTTAGTATTTTTTATATTGGTATTTATAAAATCAAATATTACTTCAATACTATTTTTATGCAAAGCTTTAAGCTTGTAATACATAGGATTTAAAGTAGGATTAATCACTTTAAAATAAAGCTTTTTACTATTAATCCTTATATGCAAAAGCAAGCTTGCAAAAATAAGTTTTTCTATAGCAAATTCACTCATTTTTTTCATATCTATAATACAAAGTATATTGTCTCCAAAAGGCGATGGAAAACGTCCCAAGCTTGTTTTAACATTAGTAAAAACACTTTGCAAAACTTTAGGATCGCCTACGATCAAAATACTATCATTTGGCATCAAAATAAGCCCAGGTCTAGCTAGGATAAATTCATTATTTCTATAAACCATTACAATTTTAAAGCGCTTTTGACTAATAGAGCTTATATGTCTATAAGCAAAGCTTGATCCTGCAGGAATTCTAACCTCCATAATCTCACCTTGCCCAAGTCCTATAAATTGAGCAGTTGATGGCATATTATCCATACAACCTGTTAGCCTTGTGCTTAAAGTATCATAGATGTTAATCACTTCGCAAAAATTATCATCAATATGGCTATTCCATAAATCCATAATAACTATATTTAATCTTGAATGTAATTTTCTTAAATTTTTATAGCAAGCTAGCATATCAGCCTCATCTTGCATATAAATAATAGCTTGATGGAAATTTTCCTTTAGCAAATTTTCTAACTTAACCAAACTTGTAGGATCGAACTTATAAAAAGAAATTTGTTCATTCTCTAAACTTAAATCCACACTTTCATCATTATAATAAACAACACTCAAAGATTCTTTGAAGGTTTTATTACTATGAATTTTCTTCAAAAAATCTTTCGCATAAACTCCATCAGCTAATAATAAAATTTTATTCATTTATACCTCTAAAATACAAAATATAATTATAGCAAAGTTATAGTTTATATTTTAAAGTTTTAAATT